>JAHEKB010000278.1 GCA_024638525.1 Bacteroidota bacterium | reverse complement strand
ATCAATGTTGGATGAACCATCTAGGGGGTCCATTGCAACAATATACTTGGCTTCCTTATTCAAGGTAGTTTCTATGTGGTGTATCCCCTCTTCCTCTTCACTGATCACGGCACAACAATCACCACCTAATGTCAAAGCTGATTTAAACTCTTCGTTAGCTATCATATCGAGTTTCATCACCTTTTCATCCTGAATATTTATAGTACCGTGTTGACCGAGTACATCAGCCAATCCTGCCTTGCGTACGTCATTGTTTACAATCTTTGCCGCAAATTTTATATCTCTGAATATTTTAGATAAATCACCGGATGCTTCGGGATATCTGGTTTGCTGATCAGCAATAAATTGACTTAGGCTAATGACTTTATTGATTCGCATACTGAGGGTTTTCAATACTTTTGCCGCAAAGTTAAACTTCTATGAGAGTATTCAAGTTTGGTGGAGCTTCTGTTAAAAACTCTGAGGCAGTGAGAAATGTAGCCAAGGTGCTTAAAAGGCATAATGGCGAACCCACTTTGGTGGTTATCTCTGCTATGGGTAAGACCACTAATATGCTTGAGTCATTAGTTCATGCCTACTACAATAAGACGGAGGAGTTAAAATCTATCTTTCACAAAATCAAAGACTTTCATCAAGAGATCATAAAAGAACTCATAGAAGAAGATCACGAATTCTACGAAGTAGATAATCTTTTCATAGAGCTCGAATGCATCATTGAAAAAAAGCCGGAATCAAATATCAGCTACGACAAGCTTTACGACAGAATCGTGCCTTTTGGAGAATTGATTTCAACCAAGATTGTCAACATCTATTTAAGTAGAACTGAATATCCTTGCAGATGGATTGATGCCCGCAATTTTGTCATAACTACAAATCAGCACAGGGCTGCCAAGGTCAAGTGGAACGTCAGCACTCCACTGATAAATGGAACATTAAAACCATTACTGGCCAAACAATCCATAATAACCCAAGGGTTTATCGGCAGGAATGAACAGCACGAAACCACCACCCTCGGACGGGAAGGTTCAGATTACAGTGCTTCAATTTTTGCCTATGCTCTGGATGCAGAATCCGTGACTATCTGGAAAGATGTAGACGGTGTGATGAATGCAGATCCAAAAAGGTTTGAAAGTACTGAACTATTGAAACAGCTCTCTTACAATGAAGCCATTGAATTGGCGTACTACGGAGCATCGGTAATTCATCCCAAGACAATCCAGCCGCTGAAGAGCAAAGGAATTCCATTATACGTCAAGTCCTTTGTGAACGAAGCCGCTGTTGGTACTTTAATTATGGAAAACGCCAACAGAACCTTGAGCAATACACAATGCTTTATTGTCAAAGATGATCAGTGTCTGATCAAAATATCTACTCAGGACTATTCTTTTATAGTTGAAGATAATCTGGAGCACATATTCAGCGTATTCTCTCAGGCCGGACTACAAATGAACTTAATGCAGAATACAGCAATCAGCTTTATGGCTTGCGTCAATATGGATGATTTAAAAGTTGCTGAGGCGTGCAGGATGTTAGGTGACAACTACAGCTTGGATCTAGAAGAGGGCTTGAGCTTATTTACCGTATTCAATTATCAGGAAGGCTATGACCTTAGCCCACATACACACAATAAGGAGGTTATTCTTGAACAGCGATCAAATTTCGCTCTTCAGTGGGTCCTAAGAAGCTAGTTCTGTTCTTCGGGAAATAGCTCGATATCATTTTTAAAGTGAACCTTGCGGTCAAATCCAAACGCATTTAGGTTAAACTCCCCTTCTTTTTTCCCGTCTACCCAATATCCGGAAAGTGTCTGACCACTTTGATTGGAATACTGATCACAAAGTCCATGGGGCTTGCCATTCTTGAATCTCCCTTTGATGTAGCCATCTGGAGTTGTTAATACCCCTTTACCATGGAAATTATTATTCTTCATTTCACCTTGGTAGTAGTATTGAGGCCCCATACTGTATTGCCCAATTCCGTGCATTTGGTCTCGAGCCCATTCGCCGTTGTACTTGATGCCGTTCTTATAACGCATTTCACCTTTCCCATGTCGCTTGCCTAAAATGAATTCACCGTCGTATTCATATTGGTAGAATGCCGAATAGTAACTCCCAGCACCCCAAAAGAATCCCAATTTAAATTCGCCGGCATATTTGTTGCCAAAACTGTCTATATAGGTGCCAATGCCATGCGGTAAACCGTATGACCACTCACCATCATAGCGGGCCGCGCGCTCTCCCCAAACCATGGATCCTTCACCGTCGATGACATTGCCTTCTACGGCTTGTCCATCCGGAAGCAACCTCAGACCCCAAGATTGAATGGTGATTGCGGCATTTCTCAATATGTAATCAGGATTGGCCGTAAGCTTGATATGTTCCAAACTTCCATTGCTAAAATAGAAGCGGGTCACTTTGAGGGCATCGCTGTAGTATTTGATAAAAGGATTGTTATTGAATGCCTGCATTACTCCGTGCTCATCTTGAATACTCACGCTGTCTTGACCCCAATTAGAGCCATAGGGCAAGTCTCCATTATACATGCCGAAAGTGTAACCGCTATCATACAGATTCACTTGAGATAAGCTCAAATTGGCATTGAATTCCAA
>JAHEKB010000277.1 GCA_024638525.1 Bacteroidota bacterium | reverse complement strand
GATTGGGAAGGGAATACCTTCACTATTTCCAATCTTGGGATGTTTGGGATAGATGAATTTACCGCTATCATCAACCCTCCGGACTCCTGCATACTTGCAGTGGGAGGAGCTAAGGATACCGTTGTAGTTGAAAACGGTGAACTCAAAGCGGGCAAGCTGATGAAGGTTACATTGAGTTGTGACCACAGAGTAGTAGACGGTGTAACAGGAGCAAAATTCTTGCAAACCCTCAAAGAGTTGCTTGAAGAGCCCGTTCGCTTGTTGGTTTAGGATTTTGTAAATCCGATAACTTAGCGTAGTATTGTGAAGCCTTTCAAGGCAAAATCTAAATAGATTTCCTACTTACTTTACAATTCTATTTTAGTTTAAACACAAACACATGTACGATATTTTAGCATTGAGCGAAATGCTTGTTTCCGAGTTAAAAGGCATAGCCGATAAACTTGAGATTGATCACAAGGGCTTGAAAAAACAAGACCTTATCTATAAAATACTTGATTTTCAGGCGGTCAATCCCAAAGCGGTCAGCGCAATTGAGAAGCCTGCTGAAGACAGTGGTGCTCCAAAGAAGGAGAGACCATCAAGGTCTAGAAAACCTAAAGCCGAGGATAAGCCCAAGGCAGATGAAGAAAAACAGGCTGAACCAAAGGCCGAGGACAAAAAGGATAGCCGTCCACCTCGAAAGCCCCGTGAAGACCGTCAGAACGACAAGGACTCTAAAGCGCGAGACACTACGAGAAACGATAAACGCACTAACGATCAACGCTCTGAAGGCAGAAATGACAAAAGAGGAGATAATCGCAATGACCAGAGGTCGGAACGCAGAAATGATCAAAGAGGGGATAGAACTGACAACCGAAATGATCAACGCAACGATCAGAGAAATGATCAACGCAACGATCAAAGGAACGATGATCGGGAGAAGCGAGAGGCGGAGAAGAAGAAGCGCCGAGAGAACGAAGAGAAGTTGATGAACTACCTCGAGTTGGAGGAGGTCGTCAATACTCAAGGGGTACTTGAGGTCATTGACGGGTACGGTTTTTTAAGAAGTGCAGATTACAACTATCAACCCTCCCCGGATGATGTTTATATCGCTCCACACCAAATCAGAAACAACGGTTTGAAAACCGGAGATGTGGTTAGCGGAAGCATAAGACCTCCTAAAGAAGGCGAGAAGTATTTTGCCATGCTCAAGGTGACCAGCATCAACGGAAGAACACCGGAATTTGTGCGCGATAGGGTTGCTTTTCATCATTTAACACCGCTATTTCCTGAAGAAAAATTCAATTTGGAAAGCAGTTCTGACAACTACTCTACCCGAATCATAGATATCATTACTCCTATCGGTAAGGGTCAAAGGGGATTGATTGTAGCACAGCCGAAGACAGGAAAGACCAATTTGCTTAAAGATATTGCCAATTCAATAGCGGCTAACCATCCAGAGGTTTATATGATCATTCTTTTGATCGATGAGCGTCCGGAAGAGGTGACCGATATGGCAAGGAGCGTAAAAGCAGAGGTTGTCGCATCAACCTTTGACGAGCCAGCCGACAAGCACGTGAAGCTAGCCAATATTGTTCTAGAGAAAGCCAAACGTTTAACTGAATGCGGACATGATGTGGTTATCCTATTGGATTCTATCACTCGTCTAGCTAGGGCTTACAATACTGTACAACCAGCCAGTGGTAAAATACTTTCAGGTGGTGTTGATGCCAATGCCTTACATAAACCAAAACGATTCTTTGGTGCAGCTAGAAATATTGAAAACGGTGGGTCGTTGACCATTATCGCTACAGCCTTGACTGAGACCGGATCTAAGATGGACGAAGTGATCTTTGAAGAATTCAAGGGTACGGGTAATATGGAGCTTCAATTAGATAGGAAATTATCCAATAAGCGGATCTATCCTGCCATCGACATTGTGGCATCTAGTACAAGAAGAGAAGACCTCTTATTGGACAAGAATGTACTTCAGAAAATGTGGGTGATGAGAAACCACTTGGCCGACATGAATTCAGAAGAAGCCATGACTACTATGCTCAACTATATGAAAGGGACGCGTGACAATGACGAGTTCTTGGTGAGCATGAATGGTTAATTGTCCATTTAATTCTCTTCATCTTTTTGAATATCCTTTGACTGGACATCACAATTTGCAGAAGAAAGGAGATTGCTGTTAAAATCCTAGCGAATCAGTGTAATTGTTCCAGAATACGTATAGACCTCATCGTTTAAGGCTACTACACGCATTTGATATGCATAAACATCTTGCTGGCATGGAGCACCTCGGAAAGTTCCATCCCATTCTTCATTCTTGTCGGTGGTTTGGAACATAATCTCTCCCCAGCGATTGAAGATAATTAACTCCATGCTCTTTTCTCCAGAGATGATAGACTTGAATTTATCATTTACTTCGGGACCCGATTTATTAGGAGTAAAGGCGGTTGGTGTATAAACGATGAGATCTGGCCCAATCACCACTTTTCTATACGTAGAATCGCTGCATCCGTAATTGGTAGTCACAACCAATTTCACATTATAGGTAGCGGTATCAGTGTTGTAGAATGTTGTTGGATTCTGATCTGTAGATGTAGGCGGAGCTGCATCT
>JAHEKB010000276.1 GCA_024638525.1 Bacteroidota bacterium | reverse complement strand
GTTCTTCACTTCTGCAAAATAAAAAACCCGGACCTTAAGTCCGGGTTTTATTAAGATTTTATTCTGATGGATTATCCACCAATGATGTAGATGAAATTCACATTGATCCCCCAAGCGCCAAAGCTTTGACGGTTCGCGAAGTCATCCATAGGCTGTGAAGTATCGTAGTTATCATTAAAGTCTTCATTGTTAGAATTAGCATCCAACATGTCGACATAATTAACTTCACGATCGTAAGTATCAGGATATTCAGAGTCTAAAGTTCCACCTTGATTGTCCTCGTACATAGTGACAGTAGAAGTAGCGCTTTGAATATTCAAGGCTATTGCTTGCAGTTCAAATCCCAACTTCATATTGTCAGCCAATGCAACGGCGTAACCGATTGCTGTTTGAGCTCCAATAGTGAAATTTCCTCCGGTTTCTCGCTCTTCCTCAGTAGTTACAGAACCTTGCTGGCTTGTTTGATCAGACTCCAACATAACGACAGTTTTCCCCGCAAATGGAATTACAAGGCCGGTTCGTGCATAAAGGCCAGATTCAGCGCTGAATGTCAGACCGGGGTTAAAACGTATTTGAGTGGACTGTGCAGTTGCCATTCCAGTGATATCCAATGTTCCAAACTGACCAAGATCAGCAGAAGCATCAATATCTGCAACCGTGACTTTTGCTCCCATGATGTAGGCAAAATCTGCATTAAATGTGATATTGTCAGTCAGCGGAATTCCGATACCCAAGTTGATAGGAATACCCCCACCCAAAGAATAATAGATATTCTCTACATCGGGGGCAGCAGCATCTCCTGAAATTTTCTTACCCATAGGGTTGCTCATGTCCAACCCATCAGAGGTAGCTTGAAATGCTCCGTTAAGATAACCAGTACCTAGGCTGATCTCAATTTGTGCAAATGCTGTAGACCCTATAAAAAGGGCTGCGAACAGCATAAGTAGTGATTTTTTGTTTTTCATAATTATACAATTAATTGATTAAGTGCTTTAACAAAGTAAACCAATGCATCTAATCACTTGGAAACCAATTATCAACAGGGTGTAAGATGCAGACTACATCTCTTATTTTGCAAAGGTGATTCAAACAAACAAATTCAAGATTGAAAAAACCGCTAGGTATTGCAGTTCTGGAAATCCAGAATCTAATAAGTTACTATTGATTATTCACGGTTACGGCCAATTGGCTCAGCGCTTTATTCAAAAGTTTAAGCCCTTTGAGAATGAATACTGGATTGTGGCCCCAGAAGGCCCACATCGCTTCTATGTAGAGGGGTTCTCGGGCAAAGTTGGTGCAAGTTGGATGAGCAAAGAAGACCGTCTTGATGATATTGCTGACTACTTGAACTATCTGGATGCCTTGATGAGCAGAATAGCATGGAATAAATATAAAGAAATCAATGTACTCGGGTTTAGTCAAGGAGTAGCAACGGCGTTTAGATGGCTGGTGCATAGTGAATTAGACATCAACCATTTTATCATATGCAGCGGCATGATTCCACCTGACATCTCCATAGATATGAATGTAAAACGTTTTGCAAACATGAAAATGAGCTACCTCTCAGGACTAGACGATCCCTTTAAAAAGCAAGCTGAAGTCGAGCAATTATTGCAACAACTAAAGTCTAACAATCTGAATTTCAAAGAGTACTACTTCCAAGGTGGCCATAAAATCAATGTAGAGCAGTTGGCTGTGGCCTTAAGAAGGAAATGACACTGTGTAAACGTATTGAGACTCAATTGTTAAGTATATCTTAAAGATATATCTTACGTTTGCAAAAATTTTCAGTAATGCAGACGAAAAAAGCTCTTTTGCTACTTCTTCTTAGTTTTTGTTTTCTTCCATCGGCTTTTGCTTATTTGGATCCGGGATCAGGAAGCTATATCGTACAAATGATTATCGCAGGTATCCTTGGAGGATTCTATGCACTGAAACTTTATTGGAATAGAGTAGTCAACTTCATCAAAGGAAACAGCAATGCAGATCCAGATGAGGAGTTGAACCATGAATAAGCTCGGTTCTTCTTTTCGAGATCCGGCAGGATTTCTCTTCACAAAAGACTCAACACTTTATAGGCAGATTAATTTTTCTGCAAAAGAAGAGTACGAGCTGATGCTCCAAAGCGGGCTCTATGAATATTTGACCAAAAAAGAGTTGCTAATCCCTCATGTAGAAGTTGAAAACATCAATGAAGGAGCCTATAAAACCATAAAACCAATTAAACTTGGTTTTATAAGTTATCCTTATGAGTGGTGCTTTGATCAATTGAAAGACGCGGCACTTCTCACACTGAGAATTCAAAAGATCGCCTTGAAACACGGCATGATTCTCAAGGATGCAAGCGCCTATAATATTCAATTCCTCAACAATAAAGCCGTATTTATTGACAGCTTGTCTTTTGCACCCTATCAGGAGGGACAGGCTTGGGATGCGTATAAGCAGTTTTGCCAGCATTTCCTAGCCCCACTTAGCCTTGCCAGCTATTGTGACATTAGACTCAACGCATTGCTGAGACCCTTTATTGACGGCATACCTTTGGATCTAGCGAGCCGACTTCTGCCAGTTAAGACCAAATTTAAATTTTCACTGGCTAGCCATATTCATTGGCATTCAAAGTCTCAAA
>JAHEKB010000062.1 GCA_024638525.1 Bacteroidota bacterium | reverse complement strand
CTTGGGATAAGGCAGTTCAATGGGGCGAGGAGTACGGATACAGAAATGCACAAACTACCGTAATTGCTCCCACGGGCACCATTGGCTTGGTCATGGACTGTGACACCACCGGAATAGAACCGGATTTTGCCCTCGTTAAATTCAAGAAGCTGTCTGGAGGCGGATATTTTAAAATCGTAAATCAATCCGTTCCTCTTGCCTTAAAGAACTTGGGATATGAAGATCAACAGATCATCGAAATTGTAAATTATGCCAAAGGTCATGCAACCTTGGTTAGTGCGCCGAACATCAACCATAAAACCTTGACCGCAAAGGGCTTCAGTGCAGATGATTTAGAAAAAATTGAAGGCGGACTTGCCTCTGCTTTCGAAATCAGTTTTGCATTCAATCAGTGGGTTCTTGGTGAAGATGCCATGCAGCGATTAGGATTCAAAGCAGAGCAATACAATAAAGAAGGCTTCAGCCTTTTGAAGGAGTTGGGCTTTAGCAAAAAAGAGATTTCAGAGGCGAATGACTTTGTATGCGGCACCATGACTGTAGAGGGGGCCCCTTATTTGAAAGATGAGCATCTTCCTGTATTTGATTGCGCCAATAAGTGCGGTGAAATTGGATCGCGCTACATTCATGCACACGGACATATCCGAATGATGGCAGCTGCACAGCCTTTCATTTCAGGAGCAATATCAAAAACAATCAACCTGCCAAATGAGGCTACAGTTGAGGACATCAAATCTTGCTACCAAATGAGTTGGGAGCTAGGCTTAAAAGCTAATGCACTTTATAGAGACGGTTGTAAATTATCACAACCTCTTAGCAATAAATCAGATGCGAAAGAAGACGAGGATGAAATAATTAAAGCTGTTGAGACTGCTGTTGGAGTTAATGCGAGTTTAAGCATTGACGAGCTGACACAAGATCAGGTATTGCAAGCTGCTCAAAAAATCCTCGACAATTCTCAGAGTACGGAGTTCATGCGCCAACTATCCAGAATTGTGGAACGCAAACGTCTGCCATGGAAGAGAAGAGGGTTTACCCAAAAAGCCAAAGTTGGCGGACAAACTCTTTTTGTCAGAACAGGAGAATACAACGATGGCACTTTAGGAGAGATCTTCATAGATATGCATAGAGAGGGCGCAACATTTAGGTCTCTCATGAACTGTTTTTCTATTGCTGTATCCATTGGGCTACAATATGGTGTGCCGCTTGAAGAGTATGTCAGCAAGTTCACTTTCACAAGATTCGAACCAAGTGGAATAGTTGAAGGGCATCCGAACATTAAAAATGCCACTTCTATTATTGATTACATTTTTAGATTGCTAGGATTTGAGTACTTGAACAGGACAGATTTGGTACACATAAAACCCAAGCTTGAGGAAGAGAGTTCCAAGCCTAAAGCTGAGGCTAAAATTGAATCGACTCAATCAGATCAGCCAAAAGAAGAAGTAAAACCATTGGGTTTCAAGATCTCAACGAAACCGCTTACTCAAGAACAAAATGCGGCGAGCAGTCAGCCTCAAATGCCGACGGGAAGAACGTCATCTGACGCACTGCCTTGTACAAATTGTGGCAGTTTGGCATTGATTAGAAACGGTACTTGTTTGTTGTGCACCAACTGTGGTACCACCACAGGATGTAGCTAAATAAATCTCAAAATCTGAGGCCTGGGCAATGCTCGGGCCTTTTTGTTTTTAGGTAAAGCAGTCCGATTTGCCTATCTTTGAGAAGATAAACTACTACAAATTCCCTAAGTATGAACGTACAATTTGCCCAACACGAGGAGGATTTTGCCGTCCAAAAACAAGGCTTAATGTTTGAAAATCAACCATTTAACGGCGTCCTTCACAGATCAGGAGCCAACGGTTTAGGCGAAGCTATTTGTCATTATAGCAATGGCTTAAAAAACGGAGTTTTTAAGGAATGGTATACCAATGGCAATATCAAGGAGGTTTCTCTTTTTAGAGAAGATGATTTCCACGGAAGGCGAATTTGTTATTGGCCCAATGGCACCAAACGATTCCATGTAAACTACATCAACGGTCAAATGGACGGTGTTTATGAGGAGTGGGATGAAAAAGGCATAACCAAACAAATAAAAACCTATTATAAAGGCAAATTGATTTGCGTAAAAAAGAATGCTCTAAGCTTGAGTCTCTAAATACTCTTTAACCCTATTTTCCAGTAACTCGTACCAAGAATTTCCGAACTTTCGTATTAATGCGTCCTTGGCAAACTCATAAACTCTTATGTTCTCAGATTTGCCCTTAATGCAAGCGGGATTACATATGCCCCATTTATGATAGTTTAATGCGTAGTATTCCACATATTTTTTCACGCGAATAGGGTACAGATGACAACTTATGGGCTTCCTAAAGTCCATATCGTGTTTTTGATTGGCCAGTTCTATCGAACATGCCAGATTTCCGTCCTTCCTAATGGCAAAGGTGCACTCTCCATTTGGTTTACAGGTAGTGACGGGATCGTCAAAAATGTCTAATTCCGAAATGCCTTGCTCCTCTAATGACTTTATCCCTGATTCATCCATCTCCGGCCTGATCTCATGTATATACTTACCTATTGTCTCTGCTTCATCTGCTTCTAATGGGGCTCCTGCATCGCCTTCTATGCAACAGGCTCCTTGACAGGCAGCAATGTCGCAGGCAAACATTTGTTCAACAAGATCTTCTGATACTAAGCAGTCGTCTACAATGATCATTTCATTTGCTCCAAATAAGCTTCGTGTCCCAAGGATTCGAGTTTTTCCGCTTTGGACATGACCATATCATTTAAGGATCGCATATAGGCCTCAACTTTTTGAAGAACAGAAGAGTTTGAACTGGCGATGATCTTTGCCGCCATTAACCCAGCATTCTTGGCTCCGTTAATTGCCATAGTAGCTACGGGGATTCCAGGAGGCATTTGAACAATGGAATACAGTGAGTCAATACCACTCATCGTGCTGCTTTTAATGGGAACACCTATTACTGGTAGAGGGGTTAACGAGGCTACCATTCCCGGTAAGTGGGCCGCACCGCCTGCGCCGGCAATGATGACTTTTATACCAGAACTGTGAGCGGTTTGAGCAAAGTCGTACATTCTTAAAGGTGTGCGATGAGCTGAAACCACAGTTAATTTATAGCTAACTCCCAATTCATCAAGAATTTTAGCAGATTCTGACATGACTGGAAGATCAGAGTCAGATCCCATTATTATAAGCACGCTTGCCATAGTTTAACAAATTTAGTCCTTTGCTTTAATTCTGAGGTGTTCTCTAAATTCTGTCATTTTGCGAATGCATGAAGCTGTATCGTTCCCCAAAATATTTACATGTCCCAATTTTCGGTAAGGCTTGCTTTCTTTCTTACCATACATATGGAGATAAACACCCTCTATGGCCAAAACATTGTCAAGGCCTTCTAGTTCGTATTCTCCTATCAGGTCCTCGGGTCCAAGAATATTGGCAGTAAGGGCGGGTTTAATCAAATTCACACTACCTAAAGGCAAATTTAGAAGAATTCGGTTAAGCTGCTCATATTGAGACGTATAACAAGATTCAATGCTGTGATGTCCACTGTTATGTGGTCGAGGAGCGATCTCATTTACATATACCTCGTCCTCTTTGCTAACGAAGAGTTCAACTGCGAATATACCTGGGCTATTAAACGCTTTTACCGCATTGATCGCAATAGCTTGACATTCACGTTCCAGTGTGACGTTGAGAGATGAAGGGCAAATTAAGTAGTCCATGAGATTGGCCTTTGGATCAAAAACCATTTCACTAGACCGGTAGCTATTGACATTGCCCATCTGATCTATGCAGACGATGACGGAAATTTCTTTGGCATCTATGAGTATTCTCTCTAGTACGTATCCAGAATCGCTATTGAGCCCTTCATCAGAGGAATTTAATAAATTCTTAAATTCACCTTTGCTCAATAGTTGAACACCTCTGCCGTCATAGCCTCCTTTTCTGTGCTTTAGAACAAATCGATCATCAGCCCATAAGTCTACAGCTTTGTTTAGGTTCTGTTTGTCACTCAGCTGATATTCTAAAGTTGAAATGCCGTTCTGATTATAAAACTCCTTTTGCAAGCCCTTGTCTTGAATAATCTCAAGCACAGCAGGGTAGGGAATTGTGGGTGTATCTAACTGCTTTAAGGTGGCCACATCCACATGTTCTATCTCAAATGTGAGAACGTCCGAATTCTCTGCCAAAGACCGAATGCCATGGGAATCGTAGAGAGATCCTTGTATAATATTGTTTGTGACCAGGCTGGCTGGGCAGTTTATATCCTTCTCAAGAACGCGGTATTCCACATTAAGAGGCGAAAAACTCTCCATGAGCATTTTGCCCAATTGACCACCTCCGAGAATACCAATTCTTGTGTTCAACTTATCACTCATTGGGCTGCAAAGTTGTATAATTAATTGTAGCGGCGAACACAGAAAGCTAAATTTGTTCAAATTGCCTAATCATGAAATATTTAAGCTTACTGATTGCATTCTTGACTTTGTCAAACATTGGATTCTCTCAATGCGCCGTGGAGCACTGGGACCTCGAAAAAAGAATTGCTGAAAGTGAATTGGTAATAGAAGGTAAAGTGCTTTCTCAGCACTCAGAATGGGATGCTGAAAACAAAAATATTTATACGGTAAACAAAATTGAAGTTTATAGAGTATTCAAAGGCAGTGGGTCTTCTATCGTCGAGCTGATAACCATGGGCGGTCAGGTAGACTTGGAAAGACATCATGTATTCCCTTCATTGCAATTGCACGTTGGAGACGCAGGTATATTTATGTTGGTACAGTCCGACATTCAGATGTTGACCTATAACATCCAGTACTTGGCAGTGGCAAATTTTGAATCATTTATTCAATATGATGAAGCCGATGTCATGGCTTATGATGTCGACAAGAGTTATTACAGCATCAATCATGACCTGTATAGCGACCTTAGACAGTATAGCGGTCAAGAACCAGATCTTTTTAAACCCTATGACGCCGAGGCCAAAAGGAAGGTCATTAGCCCATTAGCTATTCCCACTATCACATCCTTTGATTTGGACACTGTAAGTTCAGGTACAGGAGCTATGCTCACGATTACCGGGACAAATTTTGGCTTGATTAGAGGGGAAGGCAAGGTTGGTTTTAAAGACGCCAATTATGGAGATGGTCGATTCTATTACTCTCCGATTTCAAAGTCTTACGAGTCTTGGAGCAATAGCAAGATTGAAGTATTTGTTCCTACAAGAGCCGGGACGGGCAAAATACAAGTTGTCAATGATGGTGGAGATCAGGCGCAATCCAGTTCTGAATTGTATGTAAAATGGGCGCATACCAACGTGCTTTTTGGTAATGCATCTGTCGATACTAATTTTTACCAGAATACCCATATCAATCAAAATGGGCAAGGAGGATATAGCTGGCAGATGACCAATAATTTCGCCGCTAAAGAAGACCCGGTTAAGGCATTCTATAGATCACTGGAGACGTGGCGATGTGAAACCTTGATGAATTGGAAAGTGGGAAGAGATACGAGCTTGGATCAAACGGCCTCTGATGATGTAAATATTGTCAGATTTGATGAGTTGTCAGGCAACACTTTAGGTAGATGTTGGAGCAGATGGAGCGGTTGTTATAGCTCTACCAATCAAACCTATTATTGGTATGTCAATGAGTTGGATATTGAGTTCGACAGCACATATAATTGGTATTACGGGACATCTAATCCGCCTTCAAATCAATATGATTTTCAGTCTGTAGCAACCCATGAATTGGGTCATGGCCATCAACTGAGCCATGTCCGAGATAACACAAAGACCATGCATTATTCTATTGGTCCTGGCGATAAGAAAGCAGACTTGAGTCCATTTGATGTAGAGGGTGGGGACTATGTGGTTCTCAACAGCAGCAATTCAGGAACCTGTGGAAACGGCGCTTTGACCAAATTAACGGGAGCGAATTGTCAAATCACATTACCTGTTGTGAGCTTTAATATCAACGATACCGTGGTTTGTGTGTCGGATAATGTGACATTCAGCAATACCACAGATGGAAGTGGATTGAGTTTTAACTGGAGTTTTGGACAAGATGCATCCATGTCTGGCTCAAGTGTAGAAGGGCCACATGTGGTGAGCTATAGCAGTTCGGGAACTAAACGAATCAGTTTAGTAGTTACCAATAGTTTTGGCATGGATTCTATGATTAGGTATGTAGAAGTCCTACCTCCGACACCAGCCACACCTGACGCGTTTGTTCAAGAGGACTCCGCCTGCTTTGGTGAGAGCTCCTATACCGTAACGGAAGTAGATAATGCCACGGGTTATGCATGGGCAGTGCCAAGTGGAGGTTCATTTGTTGGTGGGTCAACGGGGAAAACTGTAACTATAGATTGGAATGCAGCAGGACAGAGAACAATTAGAGTTGTAGCTCTTGGAGAGTGCGGAAATAGTGCAACTAGAATTGATACTATCATGGTAATCGATGCACCAGAAGCAGACTTTAGCGCTAATGTGGACGGCCTTAGCATAGACTTTAGCTCAACGTCTAGTAATGCCGAAAGCTATCTATGGGATTTTGGCGACGGGGAAAGTTCAACAGAAGAGAATCCGATCCATGATTTCCCTGATCAAGGGATGTATACAGTCTGGTTGAAAGTGGAGAATTATTGTGGCGTTGATAGTAGCAGTGATGATTACAACCTAGACTTCAAGTTAGGCCTAGGTGATTTAAACAACGAATTTCAAATTATTCCAAATCCAACCCCAAGTGGGCAGACGATTCATTTCGGTGAACAGATGATTGAAAGCTTTGAATTATGGGACTTACGAGGACGTATGCTTTACAGCGGAAGCTTAAATTCAAATCAGTTGAAATTGCCAAAACTAAGCGATGGCTTATACGTTATAAAGCTTCAGCAAGGAGAAAGGGTTTACGACCGAAAATTGTTGATCAAAAACGAGTGAGATGCAAAGAGTTGTGGTAGGGCTATCCGGAGGGGTTGATTCATCAGTGGCAGCCTATTTACTTAAGGAGCAAGGTTATGAAGTCTTAGGGGTGTTCATGAAAAACTGGCATGATACCGAGGTGACTATCAGTGATGATTGTCCTTGGGAGGAAGACAGCAAGGATGCTTTATTGGTGGCGGAAAAGCTAGGGATTCCTTTTCATACCATTGATCTAAGCGAACAATACCTAGAACGCATAGTCAATTATATGTTCAAGGAGTACGAAGCCGGTAGAACGCCCAATCCGGATATCTTGTGCAACAGAGAAATCAAGTTTGACCTCTTCTTGGAACACGCAAAACTGTTGGGAGCTGAATATGTTGCCACAGGGCATTATTGCAGAAAGGATTTCAATGAGGAGTACAAAGAGTTTCGATTGTTGGCTGGCGAAGATCAAAACAAAGACCAAAGCTATTTCCTCTGTCAGCTGACACAAGACCAATTGTCGCATGCATTGTTTCCCATTGGAGAATTAAATAAAGATGCGGTAAGAGCAATAGCAAAAGATCAAGATTTAGTTACTGCAGAAAAGAGGGATTCACAAGGTTTGTGTTTCATTGGTAAAGTAAAACTGCCCGATTTCCTAAAGCAGCAGCTTAAGGAGAAAGAAGGCAATGTAATTGAAATAGATAGAAATTGGTCTGGTTTTCAGGAGCCGTTGGCAGACACGGAATTCTACAGATTTAAAGAGGCTGACGGTGTGGAGATTGGCCAACATCAAGGGGCTCATTTTTATACTGTGGGTCAGAGAAAAGGTTTAAACATCGGTGGCTACACTCAACCCCTGTTTATCCTGCAAGTCAACACGGAAACCAATAGCATCTATGTAGGAGAAGGAGAAGATCACCCCGGCCTTTTGCGCAAGGGTTTAAAGATCGCAAATTCGAATGTCCATTGGCTGCGCAATTCTCTTGCCTTGAAAGTGGGCGAAGAAAGAACCTTAGACATGAGGATTAGATATAGACAGCCATTGTTCAAGGCTAAACTAAAGCAATCTGAATCATTCCTAGAGGTAAGCTTTGCTCAAGCCCAAAAAGCCGTGACACCCGGTCAATTTGCAGCTTGGTACGATGGCAATGAGATGTTAGGTAGTGGGGTGATTGAATAAAAAAAGGGCTGAAACGATGAAAAATTCCTAATAAATAGGATTTGGCTCCCTCCACGCCACGAACTACCTACGTTTGTCAATCACCAAAGGTGAATAGACGCACACTGACAAGTCAAGATTAAGGTCTGCTCTTATGCGCATCGTTTGAAGCCGGTAAAGTTTAAAGTGTTGAATTTTTCAATTATCTTCTCCAGCCCTGCATCAAATATAGGTAAAATTGCATTGAATGCAGAATGCTAAAATCAGTATTTTGATGCCTGTTAAGAACGCGGGTAGCTATCTATCAGATTGTCTGCAATCTATAATAGATCAAGACGATGAAAATTGGGAATTAATAGCTGTTGATGACCATTCTGAAGACAATAGCGCAACAATCATCAAGCAGTTTGTTCAGGGAGATAATCGGGTTTCATATCATGAGAGCACCGGGACTGGAATCATTGAAGCCTTGAGGACTGCATTTATTCTTTCTAGCGGTGAATTCATACACAGAATGGATGCTGATGACCTGATGCCACGAAACAAGCTATCTAGCCTAAGAAAGCATTGGAAGCCAAAGATGGTGGTCAGTGGTAAAGTAAAATACTTTTCTGATGAATGGCTGGTTGGTCTGGGATTCCAGAATTATCAGGACTGGTTGAATTTACTCATGGAAACGAGCGCACATTGGAGAGACCTTTATATGGAGTGTCCAATACCCTCGCCTGCATGGCTTATTCACCGAGATGATTTCAATAGTATAGGAGCATTTAATTCTGACCTCATCCCGGAAGATTATGATTTTGCTTTTAGGGTCTATGCTGCCGGCATGCATATTACAGCTGTTGATGATGTTGTTCATCTTTGGAGGGATAGTCAGAATAGGACTAGTCGAAAAAATCCTGATTATTTCCCAATGGCCTATTACCCGCTAAAAGTGCATTACTTTCTAAAGTTGGACCGCGATAGAAATAAAGAGCTTTACCTATGGGGTGCAGGAAAGAAAGGGAAAGCCATTGCTAAATTATTGATTAATTCTGGCCATGCTTTTCATTGGATTACAGACAATGAGAATAAGCAAGGTTTGGACATTTATGGGAAGACGGTAGAAGCTGTAAATCTTGAAAGATTAAGGAACAACCAAACCATTTGTGCAGTATCTGCTCCAGAGGATAAGCTGGAAATTAAGAAGCGGCTAAAGAATAATCAGCAACAGGCCGGTCTGGACCATTGGTGGTTTTGTTAATTAGAGTTTTCTCAAGGTTTGGGCATGCTGCGTTCCAACTAGAGAATATACCCCACTGGGTAAATTATTCATTTTGAGTTCTAATTTCTTTGATTCAACTTGATTCCAACTTGAGCGATCACCAACGTCTTCTCATCATAGCAGAAAACGTCAGTTCATCAAACCAAAAACACGAACAGCCAGTAAGGTTACTAGAACGAGGGTCGGTTAGAATGATGAATGAGAAGCACACTAAGCAGCAGTTGTGCTATGGAAGCAGAGATAAACGCCAAAATTGACAAACGGAAGTCTATGTTGTAGGCTACTCTAATTCTTCAAAATCAACGTACTCGCCAGGACCTTTGTCTGTGTTTTGATTGCCAATATCAGAGTTTGGGTTTGACCCCTTTGGGCCTTGGTCTTCTTTGACCGCTCTGGCAATTTTGGAAAACCGGCTCCAAATCCAATAAATCAATATGGCCAGAAGAACATATTTCATTATCTGCTCAAGAACATTGATTTCTGATTGTACAATTCTCTGAATTCGGGGTCATTAGTGTCCTTAACAAAGAGAATGGCCTCGCCTGTTGACTTCATTTCAGGCCCGAGCTCCTTATTGACATTTGGAAACTTGTTGAATGAAAATACTGGCTTTTTTATGGCATAGCCTTGAGGCTTGGGTTCAATTTTGAAATCTTTGAGCTTCTTTTCGCCTAGTATCACCTTTGTGGCAATATTTACGTAAGGAACTTGATATGCTTTACATATAAATGGCACGGTTCTACTAGCCCTGGGATTTGCCTCGATGACATAAACTTTTTCATCCTTTACAGCGAATTGAATATTCAAGAGACCAATGACGTTCATGGCCTTGGCGATGGTCTTAGTGTATTCCTCAATTTGATCCATCACTGTTTTTGAAAAGCTAAAAGGCGGGAGAACTGCCGAAGAGTCTCCAGAGTGTATTCCTGCGGGCTCTATGTGTTCCATTATACCGATAATCTCAACGTCGTCTCCATCGCAAATGGCGTCACTTTCTGCCTCTT
>JAHEKB010000275.1 GCA_024638525.1 Bacteroidota bacterium | reverse complement strand
CGCAATTTCGTGGATTTTTAAAGACTCACTATGCATAAAAGGCATATACAAAAAATGTCTCTGGGATGAATTAAGTTTGTCATCAGCCCCTACAGAAACCGCTTCCTGCGAGAGTGCTAGGGCCAATGAATCATAAGTAAACGACAATGCTGAACCCCTAAACATGTTTCTTGAGAATTGATCTAGTACTATGATTTCAGCTAGTCGGCCATCAGCTGTTTGCCTCCATTCAAATAGCTCGCATTGAATTGCTTTAATGTGAACGCTTGTAAATCGTTCAATTATTAACTTGTCAAACTGCCCATCTTTTGCCCACCATTGAGAAGAATTAATTTCATCGAACCAGAATTTTATTATTGCCGAATGCCTCATTACTTGAACTATCTGTTTGTACAGTGGCCAAATATAGAAATTCTATTATAAGTATCGCAAGGTATACAGTTAGATATATATTGTTCACACCTAATATACAAATGAGTTTATCAGGTTTGATAATTCTATATATGTAATTAAGATTGGCCTTTAAAATACTTATAGATCAAATTAGTCTGAGCTCCATAAAGAGGAGCCTTGGCTTGTTTGTATTGTGATATACAAGCATAATTACAGCGTATTTAGTGACTAGGATACAAAACCATGATTATCTGGATTCCGATAACCTTAATTTTGCTCATATTTATCGGGCTTTATATTTCTCTACAAAAAACCACTAAAATACCTATATTTATCAATGGTCTAATCCCATGCCTACGTAATACAAAATCTAAAGAAGGTAGTGGAACTACAGTTTATATCGTGCACATCGCAGAGGATTCTTCACAAGAAAAGGAAATATTTCGCGGGTTCGCAGATGAGTATGGACGTGTAAAAGCATTAATTTCTGCCAAAAATGTTGGCCGTCATGTATTAATTAGATATCAACACTCAGCTTTTGAATCTGGAGAATTTGAAACAACGATTCCAAGTTACGGGGTAATTCAAACTGTAAAAATGGAAAAGGATGAAAAATATCGTGGAAAGATTCGCGGGAAAGAGGTTCCAGACTTAGTACAACACTATGATGAAGCACTAGTATATGCTGAGTTTCAAAGAAAGAAATATATACGTACTTCTTCTAAAACACTTGGCCACCCATTTGCAAGAATCCCAGTAGAATTCTGGTTGCTTAGTTATGTAACCTTGATATTCGCTTTTGCAATGGATTACTGGAATAATGCAGCAGATTTTAATGGATCATTAGATACATTCGTGCATGCTTTATATTTCAGTGTTGTTACGATTACTACTTTAGGTTATGGAGAATCTTATCCAACAACTGATGAACTACGAATGGCTTGTTCTGCAGAGGCCTTTTTAGGTGTTTTTATCGTTGGGTTTGCACTTAATTCTTTGTTGTTTCGTGAGCCAGGAGAATAACAACTTACAAAAGCGAAACATAAGAAATTCATGTTACCTTTGCCTTAATCTTCAGGAGAGAGGCCATAATTTCTTATATACTGCAAATGCACTGAAAGAAGAAGAACAAATTTTTTATTTTACTTATGCTATCCAGTAAATTATATTAGTAACAAGACTGATAGACTAACCTTAAAAAAACATTCATTAAAAGGAGATCAGTATGGCCGGTAAGTTCGAAATTTACAAAGATAAAGCGGGGGAATTTAGATTCAGACTAAAAGCTTCTAATGGGCAAGCTATTCTTGCAAGTGAGGGTTATAAAGCAAAATCTGGATGTACTAATGGTATAGAGTCAGTAAAAAAGAACGCTCCAAACGACTCTAATTATGAACGCAAAGAAACAAAGTCAGGAAAGTACAGATTCAATCTTAAGTCTACAAACAAACAGGTTATTGGTACGAGTGAATCATATGAAACTACAGCGGCCAGAGATAATGGGGTTGAATCGGTAAAGAAAAATGCGCCAGATGCTAAGGTAGTAGAAGTATAAATTATTGTTGTGATACTTTTTAGTCGTAAGGTTTCGATTTAAGTTTTTAAAACAAACACGTCAATTTAGACGGACAAAATACAAAGGAGATAATATGTCTGTTGTAAGAGTTACAGAAATTACTGCATCATCACCTAAGGGCTTTGAAGACGCTGCACGCAATGGCATTAAGCGGGCCGGGAAAACCTTAGACAATATTAAGAGTGCCTGGATTCAGGAACAACGTGTTATTGTCGATGGTGACCAAATAAGCGAATACAGGGTTAACATGAAAGTATCCTTCCTACTGAAAGAGTAAGTAGGAGAAAATCAACATATCCGAATTGATAAATCTTCTTATGATGCAAATCAATCAAGGAGGTCAACAGGAGAAAGTATCCTCTAACTGAAAACGTTGACTTTCTTGGTGAAGAGCTTGGGCATGTTGAACGAAAGATTGCCGAGACTAACATGGTAACCTTCGTTTTCGGTATCACCTTTAAAGTCTTTGAGGACTTCTTTCATTCAAAAAGTGTACCAACAGGCTTATCACGCTTGAAGTATTTGAATTGTGACTTAGCGCTAACTTTATTATTCGGATGTTGCCAGATCAGGGGTAATACCTATAGTAATTATATCGCGAAGAAAACCCATCACTTTTTCTCCCCAAATATCATTGTGATTCTTTATCAGACTCCCATCAACATAAATGTTCAACATGG
>JAHEKB010000274.1 GCA_024638525.1 Bacteroidota bacterium | reverse complement strand
AAAAAAGCAGATAATCTGCGTTCTTTTTTCTCACCAAGCCCTTGTTCAGTTCTAGGCGTTCACGAATCCAACCAAAATAATCGCCGGGTTTTTCTTGTATGCTCCATAAAAAGTAGGGGGCCACCACAAACATCATTTGTTCTGAATCAAAAGCAGAGTTTTCTGTTTTTAAGACTTGTATAGCTACAAATTCTACCTGATCCAATTGAATTACTTTATTGGTATGCTCATCATCAGATAGCAACTTGATTAAAAAATCGTCGAGCTGTTGCTCTCTAATAACCTTGCGGAATTCATTTTTATAATGTAGTCCATAAGTGTTGAACCATTGAATAATCTCGGGATTGTGGTTCAGCTTTATGTCTTCTAACGCAGTTATTGGGCTTCTCTCAAATTTTTTGGGAGAATAGGTTATTAGCGAACTGTTTTTAAAAAATTCCTCATTCATTGGACTGGCAAGATACAGCAAGCCAAATGTTCAGAGCAAAAAATAAGAAGGAAAAACGAATGGATTAATTCAGCTGTATGGTGTCCATGTCTACAATTTCACCAAAATCTACCGCGATGTTCTGAATTAAGCTGTCAGCAACTGAAGTGTCTGTTGGTTCAATGAAGAGGTCATATGTTCCGTCCAGTCCACAAATCATGAAAAATCCGTCGGCCCTGCTTATAGTCATAAAGGAATCACTTCCGTCTATAGCATATACATAAGAAGGGAGACTGTCTGGCAGCACATAGCCTTTGAGTTTTCCATTGGTAGAGTCAGAAAAAGCGCGAATGACCGGTTTTAGGCTGTAATTGCCATTTCCTTTGACTACTACCGATTTGCAAGCGTCAAAATCAAGCCATATGGTGTAAGAGGTAGCTGCATCCAAATATTGATGAAGGTTCAGCTTTAGCCCGCTTTGTTGACCGGATGGAACTTTGATAGGATAGGTATTGCTGCCGATTACCAATTCGTTGTTCTCGCCCAGGATTAAGCGTACTTGAGAAAGTTTTCCCTCTGGCAATTCCAGTTGACATAATAATGTGTCTAGGCCGTTGGTGAGTTCCAATAAATCATAAATGCCAGCATTAAATGGGTCAGCGGTTTCCCATCCGTTGCTATCTGTATGGTATTCCAATCCCACTACATCTAAATACAAATGATCGTAATCGCAAGGGGCATCGGTTAATTTAAAAGCAACTTGTGCATAGCGGTTTGGATTTGATGGATCCTTGGTACAAGAATGCAAAAAACTCGTAAGGGCTGTAGCCAACAAAAGAGTCAGCAATAGGGAGGATGTACTTCTCATAAGGACTACAAAGATAATGGATATCTATCATCAGTTCTTCTTCATGAACCCTTGAGGTATATTTTTACTCTCTAATGGCAGTGAAAGGGCTCTATTTTCTTTTGTTTTTAGTGTTGTTATAGTTCTAATAATTCACGACTTTTGCGCCCGCTTTGAGCATAGGAGACTCAAGGCATTTAGAAAATATGGTAAGAATTAGATTACAACGACATGGTAGAAAGAGAAAGCCTTTCTACTACATTGTGGCGGCGGATCAACGTGCTCCTAGAGATGGTCGATTTATTGAAAGAATTGGTTCGTACAATCCGAACACCAATCCTGCAACTATTGACTTAGATCTAGATGCATCAGTGCGCTGGCTACAGAACGGTGCGGTACCAACCGACACCTGCAAAGCTATTTTGTCTTACAAAGGGGCAATCTACAAGAATCATCTTTTGAAAGGGGTAGCAAAAGGGGCCTTTAACGAAGATGAGGCCAACAAGAAGTTTCAAGCATGGTTAGAGCAAAAAGCTGCTCAAATTGATGCTAAGAAAAGCAATTTGGATCAGTCTGCAGCCGAACGAGCAGCTGAAGCACACAAGCGTGAAGAAGAAGTTCGCAAGGCTCGTGAGAAAGCCATTGCCGAAAGAAATTCACCTTTATCTGAAGAAGTAGTACCAACAGAAGATGTTGCTGAAGAAGCGAGTGCAGATGCAGAAACTACTGAAGAGGTGAAAGCAGAAGCAGAGGTTCCAACTGAAGAAGCTGTGGAAGAAGTGAAGGCAGAAGCGGAAACTCCAGCGGAAGAAGCTGTGGAAGAAGTGAAAGCAGAAGCAGAGGTTCCAGCAGAAGAAGCTGTGGAAGAAGTGAAAGCAGAAGCAGAGGTTCCAGCAGAAGAAGCCGTGGAAGAAGTGAAAGCAGAAGCAGAAGCTCCAGCAGAGGAAGCTGAAGCAAAGGAAGAAAAATCCAAGTAAAATGATCCTTCCTGAGGACTTAAGCCGCATTGGTTTTATTAAGCGTCCTCATGGTGTAAAAGGAGAATTTCAGATATCATTAGATGAGCAAGTCGCCTTGAATAAGGGCGACTTTCTTTTTTTTCAATTGGAAGGGAGATTCATCCCCTTTTCAATTGATAGCATCAAAGAATCAGCCGATCATGTCATTATGGGTAGCCGTTTTGTGCGGAGCATGGAAGAGGCCCAAGCATTGAATGGAGTGGAAGTCTTTATAAAAGGGGAGATTGCCAGAGCGCAAAGTCCTGACCTCAAAGGCTATATTCTTATTGATGATCGCCTGGAGAGGATTGGGGCAATAAAGGAAATCTTGGCATTTCCTCAGCAGCAAATGATGGTAGTAGATTACGCTGGAAAGGAGCAT
>JAHEKB010000273.1 GCA_024638525.1 Bacteroidota bacterium | reverse complement strand
ACTTCAGAGATATTAGACGAGACTATACTCGCTGAGGACATTGCCACGGGTGCTGTGGAGACTTCAGAGATTTTGAACGAAACCATACTCGCCGAAGACATTGCAACAGGTGCCGTAGAGACTTCAGAGATTTTGAACGAAACCATACTGGCCGAAGATATTGCTACGGGAGCAGTGGAAACTTCAGAGATCTTGAATGAAACTATACTCGCCGAAGACATTGCTACGGGAGCAGTGGAAACTTCAGAGATCTTGAATGAAACTATACTCGCCGAAGACATTGCAACGGGTGCAGTAGAAACTTCAGAAATCTTGAATGAAACCATTTTGGCAGAAGATATTGCTACTGGAGCAGTAGAGAGTTCAGAGATTTTGAACGAAACCATACTGGCCGAAGACATTGCAACAGGTGCCGTAGAGAGTTCAGAGATTTTGAATGAAACCATTCTAGCTGAAGATATTGCCACGGGTGCCGTAGCAACTGCTGAAATCTTGAATGAAACCATACTCGCCGAAGACATTGCAACAGGAGCAGTAGAAACTTCAGAGATTATGAATGAAACAATCCTCGCTGAAGACATAGCAACAGGTGCTATTACTTCATCGGAGATTCAGAATGGAAGCATTGTTAATGAAGACATTGCCGATGGAACCATAGACGCTTCTAGCAAGCTAAATGGGGTAGTACCGGTGAGCATTGGAGGTACTGGCCGTTCCACGGTGGATGCGGGAAATGTAGTTATTGGTAATGGAACTGCCCCAGTGGGCACGCTGCCTGTAACTGATTCAGTTATGGTAATTACCAATATTTCTGGAACCACAGAATTGTATAAGGTTGTCGCTGGATTGAGAACATTCCTGAATATTGATACAGTAAACAAGACCATAGAGATATCGGCCATAGACCAAAGCGGTGGGCCAAATACAGGTTCAGGATCGGTTTCTGTTCCGAATTTAAGCCCTGGAGATCAAGTAGAACGCAACTTTCCTTCTTCTGGTGTTAGTGTCGGAGATATAATTCTGGCTACCCTAGACTCAGATCTAGAAGGTATTACAATGACGGCCTATGTTAGACAAAATGGGCAGGTCCGTGTAATATTCTACAATGGATCCAATCAAAGTGTCAATCTTGGACCAGTGAATGTGAGTTTTGCCAACTTTGGACAACCTTAATTGAAATTTTAAAATATTTAAATCCCCGCTCTTTGAGCGGGGATTTTTTTTACCAAATTTTAATCTTTAAGCTGTCTGGCTTATGCATGGCTTTTCCATCGCAAGGACCAAAGGCTTTGTCATAAGGTTCAAAATTCACCAAAGGTCCTATTACCCTAAACTGGGCCGGGGAATGATTGTCTGACTTTAGTCTATAGATCAAATCTTCTTCGGTGATGTTTCCCTTCCAGATATTGGCCCAGCCCAAAAAGAAGCGCTGTTGCCAGTTGAATCCATCAATGTCTTTGGGGTATTCGCCATTGTATTGCAGCTGCAAAGCGGCATAAGACAGGCTAACACCACCTAAATCGGCAATGTTTTCGCCCATGGTCATCTGGCCGTTCACAGACATGCTGTCTACCGGAGAATAGCCATTGTATTGCTCTCCCAGCTTGGCTGCTAGGGCCTCAAATTTCTGGCGATCTTCTGCAGTCCACCAATTCTAATCGTATTGACTGCCTTTGTCGTCAAAGCCATGAGAAAACTCATGTCCAATAACAGCTCCAATGCCTCCATAATTGATGGCGTGATCAAAGTCTTTATCAAAGAAAGGGGCTTGTAGAATTCCAGCGGGAAAAACAATTTCATTATTGCTGGCGCTGTAATACGCATTGACCATCTGGGGTGTCATATGCCATTCTTTTCTATCTACAGGCTTGCCCAATTTATCTAACATGCGTTGATGATCGAAAGAGCGTATGGCTATCACATTTTCGACAAAACTTTCACGCACTATGTTCAAACTGCTGTAGTCTTTCCATTGGTCTGGATAACCCACTTTATAGCTAAAGGAAGCCAGTTTCTTTTTGGCTTTTTCTTTGGTGTCATCGCTCATCCAGTCCAAGGCTGCAATGCTCTCTTTGTAGGCCAGCCTAAGGTTTTCAATCATTTCTATTACATAGGCCTTGCTGTCTTCAGAAAAGTGATGCTTTACATAAAGTTTGCCCAAGGGTTCGCCCAAAGAGCCGTTTATCATATTAAAGACGCGTTCATTTCTGCTTTTCATTTGTTCTACTCCTCTAAGAGTGCCGCTGTAAAATGCAAAGCGTTCGGCCTCCAATTCGCTGCTCAAATGCGAGGCGAAAGAGTTCAAAGTATTCCATGTAAAGTAGAGTTTCCAATCTTCTAGGCTTTCGTCTTTAAACCATTGATTTAGTTGCTCAAAATATGAAGGTTGAGAAACGATTAAACTATCGAAGGCGCCAAAGCCCTGGCTTTCTAGTTGAGTCGAAATATTTAATTGATCTAAACTGTTATTCCACTGATCTAGGGCCATTCTGTTGTGGGTTAGTGCAGGATCTCTGTTGTCTTCACGCGTCCAGCTAATTTCTGCGAGCTTGCTTTCCAAGGCCAAAATTTGCTTTCCAGGACGCTGGTCAAGACACGCCAGTGAAAACATCTGGTCAATGTGATCTACATAGGCTTTTCTTATGTCTACGAACTTTTG
>JAHEKB010000061.1 GCA_024638525.1 Bacteroidota bacterium | reverse complement strand
TGAAGTTTACCCCACTCCTAATGTCAGTGTAATCAGCCAAGGAAGCTTATGCGAAGGAGATACGTCTTTACTCATTGCTAAAAGCACCTCTACCAATTTAGTTTCCATGACTTGGAACAATGGATTTACAGGTGACTCACTTTATACCACCAAGCCAGGAGTCTATGTAGTCACTGTTGTTGATTCCAACGGTTGTTCTTCCAGCGCAGTTGGTATTATCCATGAATTGCCTGACATGTGTGGCTTGATGACGGGTTGCTATGAGATTTGCGATACGGTAACCGAATTGGTCTGGTATGCGCCAAAGGGCTACTTTGCTTATCAGTGGTTCTACAATGGAACAGCACTCAGCGGCTCTATATACGACACTTTGCACATTCCATTACATCAAAGCGGCACATACACTGTACAGATCATGAATTCAGATAGCTGCAGTTTGATGAGCGAACCTATAGATATCACTTTTGTGAGTTGTGGTGGATGCGAAATAGATGCCCATACAGACATTGAATGTGGCCCCATCGATCCACATGGAGTGCAGACCTATAACCTCACGTTCTATGTCAACAGCAATTTGCCCAATGGCTCCAATATTGCAATTAGCTCATCACAAGGTGCCGTAACTTCTCTGAGCAGCAGCACAGTGAACAATGGCAGCAATACCTTAACGGCGACCTTCACCGACTTTGGCACCGTGGACACCATCGTGTGCTGGCAAATAAGCATTTGGGATTCCACCCAAAGATGTGACACTTTGATATGTGATACCTTACCACCCTGTGATTGCGACGGTGTTGAGATAGATCTCGTCAGTCAAAAACCTTTTGATTGCATAGGTTATGATAGCGCTGGCAATCCCCAATACTATGGATGCATCAATGTATGGTGGGGAGGTAGCAGCAGTACCAGTTTAACCCTTGTTGCACCGCATTCTGGCTTTAGTCCTAACCCAATCAATATCAATGCAGGCGCCAATGTGATCTGCTTTACTTATACGGATTTCCCTCCACTCAATCAGGCAAATCTGTGGATCACTACCTATTTCTACGACAGTACCACTATGAAGACTTGTGTGGATTCTGTGAAAATCAGTTACAGAGATTGTCCTGACCCTTGCAACATGGATATAGTAGGGCTCTGCGCGCATTGCGACAGCACCATACAAGGTGGAACATGGATCTATAAGCTAGAAATGGCGGTGAACAATCCGTATCCCGGAAATGCCAATGTCAGCATTACCCCAATAGCTGCAGGAACCTTTGGAAGTATAAGCCCTAACCCTATTCCACCGGGCACTACTACCATCAATGTTGACTTCACAGATTGGGCACCAACAGATTCCTTGATCTGTTTTAAGGTGACTCTGACCGAAGTTGCTGGCCATGGCGTGTGTTATAAAGACGTGTGCATTGCTCTGCCCGATTGTGGTTCACTTTCCGTCGGCAGTTTGCAACTTGACAACGGTCTGGAAATCGTCTTATATCCAAATCCAGCCTCTGAACAGCTTTACATAAAGTTGCGCAAAGTGGACAGAGACATGAATCTCGAGTTTGAATTGAGCAATATCATCGGTGAACAGCAGCTAATAACTCAACTTGACGCCCATGACAAGATTGTTCTTCTTGATGAGTTAAGCAGTGGTATTTACATCGCCACCATAAGGGAGAATGGCCGTGTAATTGGAAGTAAGAGGATAGTTATAGAGTAATCAATTCAATGATTTAATGAATGCACTGGGTGTCATACCCGTGTATTCTTTGAAAGCCGTATTAAAGGTAGATTTTGATTTGAAGCCTGCTTCTTTGCTGATGGCACGTATGGTATACTTTTTATACTCCTTGTCTTTGAGCATTTGAATGGCATGGATCAATCTCAATTCATTGATATAGTTGGTAAAAGGCTTCTTCTTGACCACATTTATAACCTTGGATAAATACGTCTTATTCGTATTGATATAGTCTGCAACATCAGTTATGCTGGTATCTTCTCTTAAATACTTTTTCTCTTCCTCAAAACGCTTTAAGCCGTCCAATATTTTAATGACCAATTCATCTGTAAGACCCTCAACATTGATCTCTTTATTGTCCTGTACTTCCGTGATTACTTGTTTGCTAAACGATGGGTCAGTGAGCTTTGAAGAATAGCTGCCAACGTAATCTGCCAATAAAGAAGCCAAATGAACATTTAAGCCCTCAACTTTTCGTCGTTTATATATACCGTATAACAAAAAGCCTATGGCTACTAGCAACATTCCGCCGAGTGCCAAGCTGAAGTATTTGAGCTTTTGAAGCCGTTCCTTCTTAAATTCTGCCTCTCTCAAGGCATTCTCTAGATTCAATTCATCAATCACTGCCTTCTGATTAAGCATAGCGATAGAATCTTGCAATACCACATAGTTCTTATAAGACTGCAGTGAATGTCGGTATAAGCCCTTTAGGCGAAAGAATTCTGATTCCAGACCCACCAACTTAGCTTCCACTCTAATGTCATTCGCAGCTCTATTGACCTCCGCCAGTTGATCTAGTGTCTCTTCCAAGGTCTTTATGTCTGCCATTTCTACATTGATTTGGCCTATGGCATAAAGAACCTCAGCTTGTGCGTGATGATCTTGGGTACCAGCTAAAGAATAGTACTTTTCTTTCAAGTCCATGAGTTTGGACTCGTAATGTTGCACTTCAGAGCGCAAGCCCGAATCAACCAAATCCGTATCCTGAGCAAAAAGAAGAACGCTCGTAAAAGTAAAGATACCGTAAGGCAGAAGGAATAGAATATTAATTACTCTTTTCATGAGATGAAATAAATCTATTACCAGTAAGTGTTACATAGGATTATATCACATGAAAGACCATGAAAACTGATGTTTTAAAAGCCAATATGATCAATAAATCACACCCAAAGATAGGAATTTGATTTTAAACCTTTCCATATGGGCTGGCGTGCTCGAGGCTCGGCTCAATGAGCAAGCTTTGCTCTTTTTCTACCAATACTGCTCCTGCGCCAGCACCCTTGGGCTTCCGAACGTATTTGCGATAAGTGTAGATTACTTTGGCTAATTGCTCATTCCGAGCCTTGCTGTAGTAGGCCGCTATACTGGAGGCGGATTCCAAGATTTGATCATTGAGTTGTTGGCCTTTATTCAATCTGAGAATTACATGGCTTCCGCTTACACCAAATGCATGAAACCACATATCGTGCGGAGAAGAATAATCTCTTAGTAGAAGATCATTGTCCTTGGCTGATTTTCCAACCCTCAGCTCCAACCCTTTGACATTTAATCGTTTATAAGGTAAACGTCTGCTTTCCTTAGATGAGATTTTCTTGTTTTTGCTCAGCTTTTTTAATTGCGATACATCGGTGGTCTGTTCAAGCAGCTCTGTATCTATTTGGACTGCATCAAGTGCATTTTCTAAGGTTTGAATCTGGTCTAAAATAAAGTCTATTCGCTTGCTTTCGTTCTTGGATTTTTTGTAATACCTGGCTGCATTTTCCTGAGGGCTAAGCAATGGATCCAACTTGATATGCAATTCTTGTTCTTCATCAAACCCCATGGTCTTAAACAGCTTACTGCCCTTTTTAATTTGATGCATGAATGCCATAATAATATCTGCTTTCTGTTTATAACTACTCAGCTTTTCACTTTGTACAAGATTCTGCCTTGCTCTTGCCAAAGCCTTTAGCAGTCGCCTTTCATCATCTTTTAGTTGCTTTAACAACTCATTCTTTTTTGAGAGAAAGATTTTGCTTCTAAGCGACAAAGCTTGAATGTTGCTGAGCTTCATTAAAAAGTCAGATTCGTCAATCTGTTCTTGGCCTTTATCCGAATTAAATACAAAGCCAAGATGAGTATATTTATGAGCCATAGACCTTAGCAGATTCTGTTTCTCAGTGCTTTGATCATATTCATCCAGCTGCAATTCATCTATCATTTCTGAAGTAAGAAATGGATATAACTTTTGAATTCCTTCTAGGCTTTCAGCGATGCGGATATCAAGCGATGGTAGTTCTTCCAAGACCTTGATATCTGGGGGGAAATGAGACAGCGCAATTGCATTTTGAAACAGACCAATCTGTGAAAATTTGCCAAAAAGTGTGAAATGAAGCACATATCCACCAGAAAAATTCAGGCTGAATTGACGGTCGAGCTCATAGCTTTGATAAGCTTCTACTTTTTGAGACCAAAGCTGCTTAAATTGAGCAAGTCTGTTTCGCTTGGGTAGGGTTTCAAAAGGAATGATTTGAAAATGAGCTTCTCCTTTAAAGAAGCTGATTTTGAGGCATTGTGGATGATTAAACACCAGATAAACTTCCTCCTTGGAAATGGAAAAGGCTTCTGTCAGCAGGCAGCCCTTGTATTCGCGAACCAGTGCCTCCCCTAATATTGCGATATGAAAGGGATTAAGGCGCAAAAGATCAGTATTCTCCGTATTTATCAGTAAGGCATTCGCATCCGTTTTCGGTAATGACTATGGTGTGCTCAAATTGAGCGGATAGCTTGCCATCTCTGGTGCGTGCGGTCCAGCCGTCTTTGCGATCAATTATCGCTTCAGCAACGCCTTCATTGATCATGGGTTCTATGGTAAACACCATACCTGGCCGCATTCTCTTACCCGTATTCTTTTGAGCAATATGAGACACTTCGGGTTCTTCGTGGAACTTGAGTCCAACCCCATGTCCGCAAAACTGCCAAACTACACTATAGCCCTTTTTATGCGCATATCTGGATATAGCATAGCCTATGTTTCCAAATCTATTGCCGGGATAACACTCAGCAACGCCTTTCTTTAAACAGACTTTAGTTACGTCTATTAAGCGTTGAGCACTTTCTGATATCTCTCCAACGGCATACATTTTACAGGTGTCGCCGTAGTAGCCATCCAGAATGGTGGTAACATCTATGTTTAGAATATCTCCATCATTGAGCACTGTTTCATTGGGCACTCCATGGCAAATCACCTCGTTTGGAGAGGTACAAATAGCACCGGTAAATCCTTTATATCCTAATGTTGCCGCTTTAGCCCCGTGCTTCTCAATGAACTCGAGAGCTTTGTCATTAACATATTTTGTGGTATTGCCAGCAACCACATATTGCTCCAAATACTTTAATACCTCAGCTGCCAATTGAGCGCTTTTTCGTATGCCTTCAATTTGCTTGGCTGTTTTTATTTTAATTGCCATAAAAGGGCTGCAAATGTAAACATAATCGCTTTTCATTATCTTTCAGACCGATGGCATATGACAACTATTTAGCAGAGAGAATCAGCCAATATTTTATAGAAAAAAAACTACTGACTGAAGAGAAGAAAATGATGGGCGGGCTGTGCTATATGCTCGATGATAAAATGTGTGTTGGTATTGTTAAAAATGAACTTATGGCAAGAGTAGGCCCTGACAACTATGCACAGTGTCTAAAGAGGGAATACTGCAATGAAATGAACTTTACCGGTAGGCCTATGAAAGGTTATGTATTTGTAGAACCAGAAGGTATTGATAAGGACGACGACCTCCATTTTTATCTAAATCTAGCTGTGGGATTTAATCCATTGGCCATATCCAGTAAAAAGAAAAAATGATCATTTTCTATCGGATATGAAAGGGTAATTTTTGCGGTAATCATCTATAAACTTTTTACTGAGTTCAATCTGTTGAACTTCTTCACCCGTAAAACGCAGTAAGCATTTTCCCATGGGATCATATACACTTGAATGTCCGGGATAAGCATGATCAAATGGATCCATCCCTACCCTATTTACTCCAGCTACATAGGCTTGGTTTTCAATGGCTCTGGCCTGAAGTAAGCGATCCCAATGTTCTATCCTGGCAGAAGGCCAATTAGCTATAACTAAAAGCAGATCGTAGTCATTGGTATTAAAGCTCGTATATGGAAACCGCAAGTCATAGCAAATGATCATTCTGCACTTAAAGCCCTTGATCACAGTGTCGACATTCACAGTCCCAGGCCGAAATTTTTCGTCCTCGTCGGAGAGTGCAAATAGGTGCTGTTTATCATAGATGGCAAAGACATCTTTATCATTGGTAATGAGAAATCTGTTGACTACACCCTCGTTCAGTTTAATCATTAAACTGGCTCCAACATTGCAAGAATGTTTATGAGCGAGTTTTCTCAAGAATTCTACACTCTCACCATCCATGTCCTCAGCCTGTTCTGTATCTCTTACGCTGAAAGCCGTCTGAAACATTTCTGGCAGAACCATCAAATCAGTTGCCCCAATCTGCTGAGTCAAAGTCCGAATTTTACTGAAATTCGTCGATTTATCTTTCCAGGCTATATCATATTGGACCAAACTGAGGTTAAGTGTAGACATACAAACAAATTTATCATTTTCAATTTATCATCCTATATTGCCCATCTATGAGATTCCCGAGCCTTATAGTGCTATTTATCAGCACTTTAACATATTCACAATCTTCTTTGCTTTACGAAATATCTGGTGGTGATCTAGAAGAGGTCAGTTATTTATTTGGTACTATTCATACCCAAGAAGAAGGGGTTTATAACTGGAATGATAGCGTATTCTGGGCGATTGACCAATGTGCTATGGGGGCATTTGAAGTTGATTTGGATGACGGTCAGTTTGATATGGGTGAAGATGAAAAGGACGCCTTAGAAAAATACCTTCAAGAGGATCTTTTACCGGCCATGATGGAAAAGATCTCCCCTGATACTATTGGCGTTCGCCTGGTTAGGGATATTCTTCCCTTCTATCAAGATTTGATGGCCAAACAAATGGATCTGAGCAATCGAAGCTATTTCGTTGATCAGTACTTACAGAACTACAGCCGCAAAATGGGCAAAGAAATACACGGTATAGAAAGTTGGCAAGAACAAATCAATGCTTTGGTAGGTAGCGATTTCAGCGGACTTACCGAGGCCCTGATGGAATTCTTAGAATCCGACGACTGGAGAGTAAAGCTCAATGAATTTCCCGATGAGCAGGCAGCATTGATCAATGCATATTCCGCATTAGATGCCGATGAGATTTGCGTGGTGATCAATCGGTCGGGAGACGTGGCCAATAATTTTGTCCAAAGGCTATACAGCAGAATATTTGACGACAGAAATGATCTCATGTTTGAAAGGTCAATCGAACTTGTTCGATCACAATCTACCTTTATTGCGGTTGGATGCGGTCACTTGTGCGGAGAAAACGGTTTGGTGAATCAATACCGCGCTGCGGGCTACACCCTTAGAGCCATTGACCTGACCGGTAAGGAAGAGGGATTGGGACTTGCTTGGCACACTTACCAAAGCGATGAGATCAAGGTTGATATACCAAACACCGTGGACAGTATAAACAAAGTTGAATACAACTGGGGTGGATTCGGGGCAATGTTTGGAGCAAACACCTCCTCGCATAATGAGGCTTTTACGCGATTGGGTAGAGCCAAGTTCAAAATAACTCAAGATTTCAATTCAGCTTTTGCTGATGCTCCATACGACGACCATGAGCTTATGGACATGGCCGAAGATGACATTGCCTATGAGTCAGAACCTGAATACGAGGGTGAAGAAATAGAGTATGCCACCGAAATTAGCTACACACAAGAAGAGATAGATAGTATGATGGCAGAATTAGAAATGCTAATGGAGGCTGCTGAAGCAGATATGGCGGTTAGCCAAGCCGAAGAAGAAGCTGTGGAGGACGCAACTGAAGCAGTAGAGATGGTTGAAGATGCAGAGATTGAAGATATGGAGTATGAAGTTGAAATGGAAGAGCCCGTAGAAGAGGTGATTGTATATGGTGATGAAGAAGAGGAAATGGATATGGATTATGAGCGCCGCCCTGATATACTCCCAGGCGTGCCCATGCCGGATGTAAGCCCAGAAGTGGAAGAATACATGCAAGCCATAAGCGGTTCAGTGATGTCAGAAATGGCAAAAAGCGAAGTGAATATGATGCAAATACTCATGGGTAGTATTCAGCCCCCAACCGTGGACTCCATTGGAGTGACCATTATGGGCGAAGAATGCACAGCCATTAGAAGTCTCGGTTTCATGGACAATAAGATCACCTGTCTAAGTCCAGAAAGAAACGGCATGCGCTTCGAGCTGCGCGTTTCTGGCGACCCTGAGGTTCTAAAATCAAAAGAAGTACTGCGCTTCTTCGAGAGCTTTGAGATTTTGAATTAGATCAAAGCTTCTCCATTTGCCTTTTGACAAAGGCACTGAGCTCTTCTCCTTTCAATAGGTTTTGCGAAAGCTTGGCGAGATCAAGTGCTTCTTTGACAATTTTCTTTTTGCCCGGGGCTTTGGCTTTAATGAGTTTTTGGCTCAGAGCGTGATTGGCATTGATGTTCAACTGGTATTTCTCAGGCATCTGTCCAAACATAGCCATACCGCCCATTCCTTGCATTTCACTCATCCTCCTCTCGAACTCAGAACGCGTAATAGTCACAAAAGGATCATCCGGTGTCATTGATTTTGTTTCAACCACAAATTTCTCCTCGTCTAAATCCTTGCTAAAGGCCTCCTTTAGCTTGGTCAATTCCTCTTCGCTCAGCACGGCTTCCAAACTATCCTCTGTATTGATCAATTGATCTACGGTATCCGAATCCACCCGTTTCATTTGGAATTTTTCCAGTTTAGCCTCCAAGGTTGATACAAAGTGATTATCGATGATTTCATCCATATACAGGACATCATAACCCCTGTTTTTGGCCTGCTCTATGTATGAGTGTTGAGCATCCAAATCCGTCGTATAGAGAGCCACCACTTGATCATCCTTATCTGTCTGCTTTGCTTTGATGTGTTCGATGTATTGATCAATAGTATAAAACTTCTGACCTTTATCGTCTTGATTTTCACTCTGTAACAGGCAAAAATTCTTGGCTCTATCATAGAATTTTTCATCACTGACCATTCCGTATTTGACAAAAAGACTCATGTTCTTCCATTTGAGTTGAAAGTCCTTTTCATCCTTTTTATAGAGCTCTTTCAGCTTGTCGCTAACCTTTTTACTGATGTGACTCGTAATCTTTTTTACATTGCTGTCAGCCTGCAAGCTACTTCTTGAAACGTTTAATGGAATATCCGGGCTATCTATTACGCCATGCAATAGCATGAGGTATTCCGGGACGATATCTTCTACATTTTCTGTGACAAAAACCTGATTGCTGTAAAGCTGAATCTTATTTCTATTGGGATCGATTTCCTTTTTGATTTTGGGGAAATACAATATGCCTGTTAGCTTGAAAGGATAATCCACATTGAGGTGAATCCAAAACAGAGGTGGTTCACTCATGGGATAAAGCTGTGAATAAAAGGCGGTGTAATCCTCATCCTTTAATTCCGTTGGATTTTTCTTCCATAAGGGCTCGGTCTGATTGATGATTTCATCTTCAAACTCTATGCTAATAGGAAGAAATTTACAATACTTGCTCAAAAGGTTTTTTATGGTGTATTTCTCCAAATACTCCTTGCTCTCTTCATTGATATGAAGAATAATATCAGTTCCCCTTTTCTTGCGTTTTCCTTTAGTAATTTTAAAATCAGTACTGCCTTCGCATGTCCAATGCGCTGCGGTCTCTTCTTCGCGGTAGCTCAGCGAATCAATCTCCACTTTATCAGCTACCATAAAAGCAGAATAGAATCCCAATCCGAAGTGTCCAATGATATTGGCATTCTCCTTATCGTCCTGAAATTTTTCTACGAATTCTTCTGCCCCGCTAAATGCAATCTGATTGATGTATTTGTCAATCTCATCTGCACTCATACCAATGCCATTATCGCTAATGGTTAAAGTCTTCTTTTCCTCATTAATGGCAACCTTGATCTTGAGATCTCCAATTTCACCCGTTTCACTTCTGCTGCTCAGAACTTTCAACTTCTGGCTTGCATCTACAGCATTTGAAATGAGCTCTCTTAAAAAGATTTCATTATCCGTGTACAGAAATTTCTTGATGATCGGAAAGATGTTTTCCGTGTTTACTGATACTTTTCCTTTTTGCATGACTTGATTCTCAGCAAAGGAGTATCAAAAGAAATACCAATCGGATTTTCTGACTTCTTGTCAGTTCTCTGACTCAAAAGAGAACTCTAGTGCAGGGCTGGTATATAAGTCCTTGTCATGGACAATCACCCCATACCATTGAATTTTATTACTGTTGGCATATCATCGAGATAAGAAGTGGCCTCTGCCTTTAATTCTACAACCATGATAAAGCCATTAGACTTTTCATCAAATCGCTCTAGTACATATCCAATCTTACGAGGATCTTCAAAAGATTTGTTTGGGAGCTAAGCGATGGTTGGCCTGTGTAATTAAATCTTCCGTTAAATAGATTGAAATTGTAAAATTGATTCTGAATTGAAGTATATACTTCCAATGAACATTGCTAACCAAGTTGTTTTAGGCCTCACCTGATTTTGCATCGCAATAATGGTTAGTCACCTCAGAAATGGGTAAATTATGCCTTTGAGCATTGTGCAAGCTTTGCTTAACTGTTGTAGTTGAATTAAACAATTAATGTGATAGAAATCATTTTTTTTGCCATCTAAACTAGCTAGTCTTGTAAAGCCTTAAGAATCAAATGACAACTCATTCATCTACTTTATTGGAGCAGCTAAAAGCCAAATTCGATA
>JAHEKB010000060.1 GCA_024638525.1 Bacteroidota bacterium | reverse complement strand
CCTTCTTTCATGCTCTACAACAATCAATCAGAATTTGATTCATGGCTGAGAGATAAGCTAAAGATTTCAAGCTCATTCAAGGCTACTCCACAGCAGACTAAACAGACTAGCGATGCTTTTGCTAAGGCTGCACAAGGCGCACAAGGTGGGCAACCACAGCCACAACCTAGCGGTGAAGGTGGGTTTGATGATTCGGGAGCAGTATCACCAACCGGACTTGGTGCGGGACAACAGGCGATAACAGGGTTCGGTTTATAATGTCAGTCCGTAACCTTTGGAAGAAGATTGAAGCTCAGGCAAGTAAAAAAGATCCCGAATTAAGCTTTGATGGGGATGGAATGGCATTACTTGATGGGGAGCCAGTATTCCCCTTTAAGCTAAGGCCTTACCAGAAGCGGGACTTTAAAAAGTTTGGGTCTATGGAGCACCCTAAATTCTTTCTTCACTATCCCCGAAGGGCTGGTAAAGACTCTTTTTGTTGGATGCTTTGCGTTACTCAAGCGCTAAAAGTGGCAGGAAATTACGCCTACATACTTCCAGACAGAGAGCAAGCGGGCCGTGTTATATGGCGCGGTGCAATGATTGATAAGTTTACAAAGAAAGCTAATAAATTTATCGACATGATACCAAGTAACATGATAGCAAAGAAAAACGACCAACTAAAAACGGTAGAACTAACGAATGGGTCGGTGATTTATTTGGTAGGTGCCAATCGTCCTAATTCGTTACGTGGTATCAATCTATCGGGCGTAATACTTTCAGAGTTTGCCTTTTTCCCGACTGACGAAGCATATTTGATAATCTTGCCAGTTATCGCTGAGTCAAAAGGGTGGATACTTATAAACACAACACCAAACGGGTTCAACTTCTCATGGTCTTTGTTTCAGCGTCTCAAACATGATGACGAATGGCATGCAGTCCTTGAAACGGTTGATACACTCGTTGATGATGACGGGGAAAGATACGTTAGTGACGATGACGTTCAAGGAGCGGTCAGAGATGGAAACATGCCACAAGGATTGGTTAGGCAAGAGTTCTATTGTGAGCCAATACTAAACGAAGATGAACTTTATTTCGCTTCAGAAATGACACAAATGCGAGAAGATGATCGAATCAAAGACGCCAAGCCCGATCATAAGTTGCCTATTCACTTTGCAATGGATTTAGGCGCGGATGGTACGCCAATTATAGGATTTCAGGTTCATTGGTCGGGTGATATTTCTATTGTCTGGTATCAAAAGCCATTTAAGAAGGTTAGGACGTGGGGTGAATACTGGCAAGACATTAGAGAGTACACTATCAAGAATCGTTTGGTTATGGGTAAGCTTGTATTACCGCACGACTCAGCAAAGCGAGCTATAGGAGAAAGCACAATAACCAGTGCTGAAACTGACTTTCTAAACATGGGAGCCGATGTGGTCAAACTTCGTAGAGTTGGCAACAAAGATTCATTAATTAACCTGGCTAAAGTTTACTTGCCAAAAGTTGTCATTGATGAGTCATGCGAGCACTTGATTGATGCGTTATCAAGCTATAACCGCGATTTCGACAAGAAGCTACAAGTGTTCAAAGACAAACCAAGGCATGATGAATGGTCACACCCTTCCGATGCATTTCAATACATGTGTCAGGCCATAGAAGACGGTGATCTGGTGATGTCGAGCAAGCAAAACGGGGTTTACTATAATGATTAAGACGTATTCGGTTGTTCATTACGAAGATGTAAGGTTTTCGCACTTCTACAAATACAACCGTGACAAAAAAGAATTTAAAACGGCTGACTTCCCAAGTGATTTGCCAGATGATGGCTTTATTATGCTCGACTGTATGGGCCGTGTTGTTGGTATGTCTGTATCAGTTATGTGTAAGAAGTGCGGAGAGTCAGAAATTCATGAAGCTTTTTGGGCTTATAAAAAAAACTATGCAAAATATGGTGTTAAACTAACTGACGAAATGATATGCAAAAAAAATAATGCATGTTATTTAGGTAGAATATTCAAAGACGGACTAAAAGAACACAGAGCGGCTTTTATTGCTTCAATGCGTATTGGGTTTAACGTAGTTGCGGAAAATGATGACTGCTACATAGTTAAAAGAGAGGTTTAGCGTATGGGTGGTAGTGTTGGTGGTGGCTCTAGCGCAGCAGCAGACCAGAGCAACAAGCTATTGCAAAAGCAAATTGATATACAGCAAAGTCAATATAAACAACAATTGCAATCATTGAGTGAAGAGCAATTTAAAATCATAAAGTCACAGGGCGGCATGAACTGGAATGCAGGTGAGCCCGTTGGCATTTCTGGCACTACGTCGGAAGAATGGAAATCATCACAGGATTAAGGGGGTGACTTATGTCGAATTTTTTTGAAGAAGCACTGCCCGTCATCGCGGCAACCGCAGCGGCAGCGGTTGGTGTCGCGACTGGTGGCACGTCAACGGCTATCACTTATGCCGCCCTCGCTTACTCGGCTGGCTCAGAAGTTAGTAGTGGGATGGCAGCCAGTGACGCAGCAAAGGCTGCAGCTGAAGCACAAGAGCAGTCAACTAAAACTCAGGATTTACAGCAGCAGTACAAAATAGCCAAAGAGCAAAACCAAGAGGCTCAAATTGTGCACGAGCAATTAGCTCAGAATGAAATGATGGCAGCAAATCGCGGTGTATCGGCTCAATCTCCTTCATTCAACGCCATACAGGTAGATACGTTGAGAAATGCGCAGGTAGCAATGACGCAAGGAACAACGGCTAGTCAGATTTCAAAACTTAGCGCTTCGGCAAACTTGGATTCAATCAACAGAGAAGAAAGCGCTAAACAGTCTCAAATATTCTTTGGGACCATGGCAAGCTTAGCAAGAACTGTATCAACTGGTGCAGCTTATCATATGGGGAAACCATCTAAATCCCTACTGGCTGGAAAGATGGATGGTGAACAATCATTTAATAAGGCTTACGGGTAAAAATATGATTTACGCAAAGAAAACTGAATTGCCTAGCGAGTTAAAAGCCACGCCGACATATCTAGCAGGTCAAACACTCGGTTATTCTATGATTGCTCAGCAGCAAATGCAGCAGCAATTGACAATGAATGTTGATGTATCAAAAGCTAACGGGGTTATGAATAAAAACTATGGCGATCTTCAGTAATTTTCAGAAAGTCCAAAAGACTTTAAATCCACCTCGAAAAATCCCATTGGCTAAGCCAATTAACACGGGAGATATCGAGGAAGCAGCGGCGAAAAGCGCTCAAGCGAGCGCTAACGAGGCTCAATCTTTTTCAGAGGAAGCACAGGCAGACATAGCCAAGTCGCGTGATATTAGTTCGGTTGCAAATATTGTTGCCAAGGCTGGCGAACAGTATCAAAATAACATGTTTTACAATGCAATGGGCCAAGTTCAAGGTATTGCTAAAAACGCGCAATCAATAATTACCCACTCGAATGATGCTGACCACATATCAAATGCTCAGGTAGCCGCAGCAACAGCAATGAAAGGCTTGCATGATGCTATCTCGCCAACGATGAACGATAACGAACGAAAAGAAGTTCAGGCGGCGATTACTAACTACAGTGGTATGCTTCACCAACAGGCCACCGAAAAGAAAAACAAGATATCTTTTGATAACTCGTATTATTCGACGGTAAACGGCATCGATCCATACCTGAAAAATGTTTCGGTTAACTGGACTCAAGCAGAAACACCACAGCAACGCCAAGAGATACTAAACTCACTTGGCGGAAAGATTAAACAGCTTGAAGTTCTGCAAGCTTCAGCACCAACGCCTGAGCGATCGATAAAAATCTCAAACTTAGCTCGTAAGGTTCACAGTTTAGGTGCTGTACTCACTCAAACCGAAGAGCAGCCAACGGGACCAATTACTACCGATATAAGTACGGAGGTGAGCAATCAAATATTATCAGGCTCTAAAAGCTCTGATAACTACTACAGAGAAATAATGCAAGGCGGAAGCCCTCGAAACTCTTTGGATATCAGCAAAGAAAGTCCAGACAACATAATTAACGATTTTGAAGTTGGTAAAACTATTCAGAGAATGCGGAACGGGCTAGCTATGTCGTCTCACGTCGTAGATGATGTTAGCCATTGGGCCAACTCTGACAACCCGATTCAAAAAATGGTTGGATCGTACTATCAAAAGCTAATCAATCAAGGTCGCGCCCAAGACGCATTAATTGCAATCAACCCAAACGGTGTTTTAGCCAGAGCTAGAAAGCAATGGCGCGATAATATGACGCCGGACAACTATGCAGCATATAAAAACACATTGGAAAGTGAGGCGGCACATAGAGGGGTGCCAGTAAATAAAATAGACCTTATGCCAGATGAGCAAAAGGAAGCGATTAGCCAAACGCTACAATCAGGTCTTATATACGACAAAAACGATAAGGTTGTAGGTGTTAAGCCATCATTTAATGAAAGTCAGTTTAAATATATTTTTAAAGAGGCTAGTGCTCTTGAAGGCAAACATACAATCATGGGTAACTCTCCAGAAGTTCAAGGATTTAACTATGCTCGCTTTATGCCTTTAACTGATTCTGGACCACAAAATGAGCAAGCAGCATTTCGGGGAATGGTAAGTTTTCAGCCAGCAGTTCAACAAAGCCTAGCAACTGACCCCGACCTGTACGGAAAAGACAGCGAAAAAATGAAAGGGTTAGGGGTAAAAAGCCACAGTGAGCTTTTGAGTGATGTACTTAGTTCGCCGTCAGTTTATAATCTTGATGAGCTATCACAGATTACTGGGATGGATCGCGTAACTCTTGGTAAGTCTATTACTGCTCAGATTGAATTAGGTGTTAAGAGTGGGCTTAAAGATACAGAGGCAAACGCAGAAGTAAGAACAAGCCTTAATGACATGATGAAAACCCATCAAACCATAAACGGAAATTCCGGATTTCTAGGATATTTCGGGGTTCAATACTCTCTAAACTCTGACACTCTCAATAAGAACGCGGGTAGTAAGGTTACACCTGAAGAGATAGACAAGGCCGCGCCTATCATTATGCAAAACAGGCTAGACTTGTACAGGCATAACGAAGGGCTAAAATTCCAAGAGCAATCTATCAACACCAAAGACCCGAATATCAAAAAAAAGGTTACAGAGAATGATAAAGAAAAGTTTCTTAGCCAAACGGTAGGAGATGAGTCGGATTGGTCTTTAGTTACCTCAAACGGCGGTGTTTACATGAAAAACGGTCAAAACAAAATGATTCAAATTGACCCCATGATGATCCAAAACGCTATCAACAAAGTGAGAACGGAATCAGCGCAAGAAGAGGTAAGGAAAAAAACACCGATGACACCACTACAATACTTAAGATCTATAGGCTAATTATGAAAAATCAAGCAAAGGGTGGGTCAATATCCACCTTGTTATTATCAGTTATTGACGTTGGTGACACACAACCTCCATTAGCTTTTAATCCTACAATCTTGTTAACATCTCAAAGCCCACTTGGCAGTACACAAACCACAGGGTTATTGCTTTGTGACAGTGATGTGCTTTTTAGGCGAATAAAACTTCCGAATCAACCTACAATTGACGTTTTTAAGGCGGGCCCTTTAATTGTTGTATTAGAGGCTACGAAGCTATACATATCTACTTCATACAGTAATATTTTTAATCAGATAAATATTACACTTACAAGTGCGTCATCACTAACAGTAAACGGCGAACAAATTATTGTTAGTGATTCTGGCAATCTGATTGCAATTGATATAAATACTTTATCTGTTGAACAAACAATTTTTGCAGGTAATGATTTTAATTTTATGACACATGTTAACGGCCGCTTGTTTTTGGCGGCAAAAGATTCAAATGTTATTGCTTATAGTGACGACTGGGGATCAAACTTGAGCTTATCATCTTTAAGCGGCAGCGTAACTGGAGCGATAAAAAACGTTAAACCTTCAAAATACAATTTCACCCGCTCGTACGCATGGAATGGATCAGCGCATTTTAGCGTAAATTCTAACCAAGCTAATGTTACCTATACTCAATATACCAACTTTCCTCCAACCTCAACGGATTTCGTCGATTTTTTAGAGCTATCAAATGGAGACTTGATCGCAGTAGTGGGCAACAAAGGAATATATAAGAACACAAACCCGACAAGCGCATCATCTACTTGGACATTGGTACAGCCAACAACTGGGCAAATGGTTCAGATTTGCGAGCTTAGCGATAGGCTTGTCGTGAATGGCGATGATGGTATTTATACAAACTTAGACAAAACAGCTATTAATTGGACATTTACTCCAATTTCTGAAATAAGCGCTACATATGGTAGTTTAACGTGTGATGATGCAACTTATCTAACAGATGAAAACACAGGCGATCTACTATATGACGAAAAAACGCTTGAATTTATAACTGCATAAAGGTGATTCAATGACCACAAAAGATATGAAAACATACATTAGCGGAAGACCCCAATCTAATTTAGCTAGCAGCTCTGAGATTTTGAATTTAACATCAAGTCAAGTAGTCAAAAGCGAATTGCCGACTAATATCACAGGCGGGTGGGCAAATTACATCAATGGAGACTTAACACCAATTACAGTACCTGCAAATGTAGAAACAAAATTAACCTTAGACACTACAAATGGAGAAGTAATCAATCAATTTTTGCCATTTGGGGTGACCTCTGTTTGGAACTCTCAGACCAGCCAATTCGATTTTAGCGAGTTAAAAGTTGGCGACATGGTGGATATCCGCGTGGATGGGTCCTTAACCAATTCGGGGATAAATGAAACCTTTGGATTGAATTTGGTATCTGGAATTGGAACAGCTAAAGAGTTTAGTTTACCTATGTCTTCCGGAGTAAGATTTTTCTCGGGTACGTCTTTAATTTCAAGATATAATGGCATATTTATAGGAAGCACTGAAGTTAGGGATAATCCAGCAGAACTGCGTATTATAAGTTCATCCACTGCAAGCGGATATCTTATAGATATATACGTTAAAGTTTTGAGTGTTTTGGTGTAGAAAATTATTAATTTCACTAAATCATAGAATCATAACCCTCATCCAGCCCCGTTGATGAGTAGAGGGTTGGCCCTTTCGGGGCCATTTCTTGATCGCTTCAATGTTCATGGTTAAAATTAATAAAACGGGAAAAATTTATGATTCATATACTTAAAGCATTTTTGCTTGTTAGCTGCATATTTGTAGGATTTAATATCTACGCCTCTAAATCACCTTACGAGTGCGCCCATTGGGTAAAAGCTCACGGCAACTCAAAGGCGCATTGGTCTGGAAATCCTAACTCTAATGTACATTGCGAAAATAATGTATGCCAACATGAGTACCGTATAACATGGGGTTATTAATAGAAAAACTCTTTAGCATATGGGCCGACAAGGTCAAGCCCTCATTTTTAATTCTTACTCTTGTTTTTTTGCTAGGTTACAGCCAATTATCGGGTGAGGTAAAGGAAGCTAAAATAGGTTACGCCTACGCTATTCTTATGGATGGATTTGGAGTGCGCGAGTTCAATTCGACACCAAGGAAAGTGGCTTACAAATGGTATAGAAATGGGGATTATCGATACATTGCCCTTCGTTATATCTGCAACGTTGACCAAGACGCGCTTAAAAAAAGGTTTAGTGATCAAACCGTACATGAATTATGTGGTATACGCTAGAAGAAAGGCCCAAACGGGCCTTCTTTATTTCTTAGCTTTGCTGCCTGTTTCTTTTTCCGGCTATGCTTTTTATACATAGATTTAGGCATATATTTGCCTCATTTGGTGATGTAATAACTATCCCATTCTCCGCATAGCATCATACCAGCTAATCGGTTGGCTCGGTTTGGAACTTGCTTTGCCCAAAGACTATCAAGCATTTCATCATGCGCTTCCCGCCAATTGTTATCAATAACAGCACCAAGAAATTTTTTGAAACCATTCAATCCAGATGCGCCCAATTGATAAGCCATGCAAAGGATAACAGAATGGCGAACCTCGCTATCACGGCAAGCGCTCAAGGCTAATTTGATACGTGTAAAAGATTTGCATTGCTCAATTTTCTTGTTTAGTGCATATTTTAACCACGCTTCCGCAACTTCCTCATTGATGTCAAATTGATACATATCAAGGCTGGCTTTTTTCGGGCCTATACGTATTCCATTGCCTACAGTAGGATATTCTTCAGAATCAATATATGGCACTAAACTTAATCCTTCATCAATTTTTAAAGCACTAACAACATTCATTATTTATTTCCTTTTTTCGCACTACGTGGATCTCCACCAAAATAACCGTGTATTGTGATACCGCACCAAGTGATAACACTACCAAAAATCATTTCTGTCGCTTGTTTATTGCTTGGCGGAATTGGAACTACAAACATTGCATAGGTCATTGCAGCGAATAGTAAAAACAGAATAACCGTTATAATTGGCGGCATCATGCTGGACTTATAAACCTCTCTAGCGTTCTGCCTGTCTTTGCTAGCTATATTTGCAAGCTGCACCTGTGCATTGATTAATGCTTTTTGCAACTCTGGCTCGTGAGCATTTTGTAAGCTTACTATTTTCTGTATTGAATCAGGGTTTGATAAGGCTTTTTTTACTGATTCGGGATTATCATCACAACCCAATGCGCTAGATATTAACGTACCAATACCCGCACCAGCAGGTCCACCAAGTACGCCACCGACTAAAGGAGCGTATTTTGATATTTGTTCACTAATATCATTCCAATTCATAAAAGCACCACTTGAGTAACTTGGTCATTCGTTGTCGCTTCGCTAATCTTATCCTGTGCCTTTGCGTATCGCTCATTGAAACCATTAATATGTGTACTCATGTCTGAGAATACTTGTTCGGCTTGTGTGGCTGTCAAGTTAACCATAGTGTTGTTTGAAAGTACCATTCCTCCTAATGAAATTTTAGCCATCATTATTCGGTTTTGGTTTTCTGGCGTGCTGTCATAGCTTACGCCATCGGATACAAATCCAGCGTAAATCTTTTGATTATATTGCTTTGTGATATCCGCTAGCTTTTTTTGCTTGCATTCTTCAAGTGTAACTGTTGGAGGACAAAAACCGCCGTCAGGCAAGCAGATATAGCCAGCAAAAACATCATCAGGAATTTCGACAAACCCACTTTGAGGGGCAAAGCTGATGATAGTTACAATATCGTTTTCGATTTTTCCGTATCTCATTATTTTACCTTCCAAAAAGTTAGTTGCGCATATACAGAGGAACGATTATCCAATGTTGCTATTCCTAGCCCACTGTTGGAAATTCCAGCAAATATATAGTGACTAATTTTAAAAGTATCTTGCTGGGTTATGGTAAAAACTTCGAAACCAACAACTGACGACGTTTGTGCAGAATTGGTAACAGAGTTGTATTCTGATGTTCCTAGCAATCTAATGCTTCCATCGCCATTTTCTACGCTAATCCTATGACTGTCTCCCTGAAGACAAGGCGCTGACGCATAAACGACATAAGTTCCTGCGTCTAAAGTCACTTCATTGTTGCTTAAAGTTGCGTTTAAAGTGTTGGTTAATATCGTATTTAAAGTTCTCGTTTGAAACCCTGCCACTGAAGAACCACCGCCGGTGCCGCTAGACTTATAGTCCGCAACCGATATACATTTATCAAACCCCAACCCGGACGTATTCACTGGAAGGTTTCCGCTTTCACCTGCTAAAATACTCCCAAAAATCCTACAAGTGGCCTCCCCTTGTGTGTCCGAAGTCTGAGAGACTTGAAGCATATCGAAAACAGTATTTGAGCCGAAAACCTTTTTACCAGCGCTAAATATCACGGTCTGGTTAACACCTTGACCTTGCACCCACGTACTCACAGCATTGTTTCCGCTAGCATTGTAAGATTGCGTAGTTGACTGCGTGACTGTTTGGTCTAGTAAATCCGTGTGATCGTAGCTAATTTGCCTAACTAACTGTTTAACTCTAAGATTGGAATCAATTGTCACGCCCGTATACCAATTACCCCAGTTAGCCGGATTTATTGGAAACCCTGAGGAAAGGTTAGCTCTATACGCAACATTAGGCGTTCCGTCCGACTCAATGCCTATTGAATGCTGAATGCCTGAGGAATCTACACCGTTATTTCCGTCAACTGTCACACCACCATACCAACTGCCTGACATGGGCTGAGCGTCGGAAATTTCAAAGCCGTGAAATATCCCAGCATTTGACAATGGCGTGTTTAAATCCGTTTCCGGTGATGGACTAGCATTGCCATAGTTCCTAAACATCGTTGAACCATCGCCCTGAGCTTCGCCGCGAGTCACATATATTTCAGTGCCTACAGGGACGGGACTATCAAAGGTGATAAAACTCGGATCGCCTAAAGTCGGTGAAGTTTTAATTGTTACCGTGTACGTAATCTCGCTCGTTGCAGGTGTCCCGGGTGGACTATAGACGGTAGGCTCTTGAAGCCTTTCACCATTAACATAAACTGACAATGTATTTTCAAGTACATCAATCCAAGGCTCATTGGTGTCATAGTTAATAAGGTCAATCTCAGTTGTTGTGCTAACGGTATTAAAGATACGTAACTGGTCTATTGCTCCAGTAGCCGAACCTGCCACAATTGCCGATAGGTCAGAGTAAAATTTTGCAGAACGCCCAGAGTTGCCATAATCGTCATTAATCTGGTTTGGAGACTCTGCCCACTCTTGCGCCCACTGTGCGCCAGCTTTAGCCGAGAAACCT
>JAHEKB010000059.1 GCA_024638525.1 Bacteroidota bacterium | reverse complement strand
ATGTTAAGGACAACGACAAGCGAATTGTAGGCATTGATTTGGTACCGCGATGGGAGCCATTCCGCATTTTAATGCGAACCAATGGACAACCGCAAGAGAATAGGCTGAGCATTAGCAATGAAAAAGGGGAGGAGGTTTATGCTCTGGAAAATCTTAGTGCAAATACCAACTATACCGAAGATCTGAGCCTGCCCAATGGCTGTTATGAGCTATTGCTAAGTGATGCAGGCGGAGATGGACTGGATTTTTGGTATTACCGCCAGACCGGACAGAATTCAAGAATTAACGGTTACCTAAGAGTCTTTAGACAAGGTGGGGGTGTTTATGCAAATTTTGGAGGGGATTTTGGAGGTGAAATACGCTACAGTTTTGTGGTTGGTGAGATGAGTATTCCAGAAGCCGAGGTATTACCTAACCTGGAGCTGGCGGTATTTCCAAATCCCAGCGGCGGGGAGGTATTTGTTGCATTGCCAGAAGTTGATGATGAAGTCATCGTTTCCGTCATGGACAATTTGGGAAGAACAGTGATTAAATTGGATGAGATTCCCTCGGACAAGTCATATTGGCTGCCCATTGACCTAAGTGGTCTTGAGAATGGAGTCTATTATATTAAAGCATTGGTGGGCGAAGAAGAGCTCACAGAAAAAATAATTCTAGCACAATAATGAGCGCAAAAGAACAAATGGATCTTTACAGTAAACATCGCCAAACTTTGAGCGATGCAATGGCAGCACTTGCCGAGCGAACTTTCTATACCCCATATCCAGAGCATCCTAAAGCCTATCCGGCCGATGCCAATGAGATAGGTAAGACGGCCTTTGGTCAAAAACTCAATGAGAACTACAGCGAATTGAATCAAGAGTCAGAAGAATGGATTGGAGAAGAGGTGAGCCCATTTTGGCAAACGGGACTTGGAGTCAAATACCCTAAACTAAGTGTTGAGCAATGGATTGCAAATTCGGATTCCGCGGCCTCAGATTGGCGCGATTGCAGCTTGGAGCAGAGAGCTGGAATATTGATTGAATCCCTTGATCGGGTCAAGGAACGCTTCTTTGAATTGGCCTATGCTACCATGCATACCACAGGACAAAGTTTTATGATGTCTTTTCAGGCATCTGGCCCGCACGGAAATGACAGGGCGCTGGAAGCTGTGGCCATGGGGGTTCAAGAATTATCTCGTTTCCCTTCTGAAGTGGACTGGGTAAAACCAATGGGCAAATTTGATTTAACGATCAAGAAGAACTGGAAGGCTATTCCCAAAGGGATAGGGCTAGTCATCGGCTGTTCAACTTTTCCAACATGGAATTCTGTTCCGGGTTTGTATGCAAATTTGATTTGTGGAAATACCGCCTTGGTTAAGCCTCACCCAAAGGCAGTTCTTCCAATGGCTATGGTGGTGGCAGAATTGAGAACGGTGATAAAAGAACAAGGTTTGAATCCGGACATCGTCCAATTGACGGTGGATAGTCAATCTGACCCGATCACAAAAGTTTTAGCTGAGGATTCAAGAGTGAAATTGATCGATTATACAGGAGGAAATGCTTTTGGTGATTACATTGAAGGTTTAAACAAAAGCACTTTCACTGAGAAGGCCGGGGTTAATTCAGTGATCATTGATTCTGTAGAAGACCTCAAAGCTGTAGCTCAAAACATTGCGTTTTCAGCTAGTCTATACAGTGGACAAATGTGCACTGCGCCTCAGAATGTTTTTATTGCAGAAGAGGTGAAAGGTCCAGATGGCACAATTGCTTATGATCAAATAGCAGATGCAATCAGTAAATCAGTAGAAGGCATTATGACTCACCCTAAGATGGGAGCTGGAACCCTAGGTGGTATACAGAATGATCAAACCATTAGAAGGATTAAAGAAGGAGGAAATTTTGGCGGAGAGATCAGTTTGAGTCCATTGGATGTTCAAAATGAAGAGTTTGAGAATGCCAGAATAAGCAGCCCTACAGTGGTTCGCATGACAGCGGATCAAATAGACAGCTATAGCCATGAATGCTTTGGGCCAATAGTCTTCTTGATCAAGACTGAGAATACGAATGAATCCCTGCGAATCGCATCGGACTTAGCCAGAACCAAAGGAGCCATTACTTGCCTGGCCTTTACTACAGATGCTGAGGTTCAGGCGAGTATAGAGGATCGAATGAACGCATCATTTACTCCGGTGTCATTTAACCTCAAGGGTGCAGCCTTTGTCAACCAGCACGCAGCTTTTTCTGATTTCCACGTCAGTGGTGGAAATCCCGCAGGAAATGCTTCTTTTACTAACCCCGAGTATATCAACAGAAGATTTGTTTGGGTTGGTAATCGGTATATGTAAGTCCAAACTTCGGCCTTAGTTCTGAGTTGAAGGCCGTAATTTAAGCGCGCAAGCAATTAAAAGATTTGGTCATTTTGTTTAATATTGCCTAGAATCAAAGGAACATGAAATACGTAATAAGAATTGTATTGGTGGCTGTTATTGCCCTTTTGGCCTATCTGACCTATAATTCAATTGCACAGCCGGTTAAGTACGCCAAAGAAGTAATTCTTAAGGAACAAGCGGTGGTTGATCAGCTTAAGATTATAAGAGAGGCACAACTTGCCTATAAGGAAGTCAATGGCAACTTTACTGCGAGCTGGGATACATTGGTGAATTTCATGCAAAACGGTGAATTGAAAGTGGTAAGTGCGTTTGGAGATCAGGATGATTCCACAACTGTATTTAGGCAGAGTATCTCATTTGTAAGCGTAAGGGATTCACTTTTTGCAGATGTTGATATTGACAACATCCGCTACGTTCCAGGAAAAGACACATTGCAATTCACAATGGATGCTGGAGAAATCGAGCAGAATGGTGTTATGGTCCCTGTATTTCAGGTCACTGATCCAGAGCCGTATTCCAGAGAAAGGGTCAAAGAAAAAAATCCCTTGCGAGTAGGGGATATGACCCTTGCTGATTACAGCGGTAACTGGGGTAATCGATAATTTTATGACTGACTACCAGAACGCAATCAGCGATAAACTGATAGTGATCTGTAGACCTGATGCATGTTCACTAATCGTGGCATCCAAAACAGGTCAGCTCAAGCACTACAATCCCAAGGTAGCCAATAATCTGAGCCACGAACTCAAAGTAATATTGAGCAGCTCCATTTTTGCTCTAAGCACGGTTGTTTATGCAGACATGCCCTTTGTGCTCTGTCCATCGGGTATTAGTGATGAGGAAAAGCATTGCACCTGGAGTTGAATTTGGAGCTCAATGCGGAATGGGATTCAGAGCCATTTGGTCAGGGCTTAGATCTGCTATATCTTAAAAACCCCTTATTAGATGAGTTGAAACCACTCTTGGTTGAACCAGTGTTTACCACAGACATCAAAGTCTTGGATTTATACAAAGGAGGATTGGGTCATAAAAATGCTGCTTATCTAAATGTATATGAAGGCAATTTCACACTTAGACTCTACAGTGGAACCAAATTGATATTGGCACAGCGCTTCAGGGCAGATCAGCAGGTGGATATATTGTATCATTTGGCAAATTCACTTGAACAGCTCAAAATTGATGTTACCAACCTTCAGTTAGAATACATAGGCTCAAGTCAAAATGCCTTACCCATTAAAGAAATGAGTGATCAGTTGTTCCCAGAACTGCTTATATTGGATCCACTTGACCAACAAGGATTTGGCTCTATAGATGACAGCTTGGTTGCTGTGTGTGTGGAATGCGTATAATCAGCGGTATATACAAAGGCTTTAAATTTCCAGAACACAAATTAAGCAAGACACGACCAACTACAGATCGGGCCAAAGAAGCCTTGATGAGTATATTAAATGCTAGAATCAATCTAGAAGGAGTACATGCCCTTGACTTGTATTCAGGGACAGGTAATATAGGATTTGAGCTTTTGTCACAAGGAGCGGAATCTGTTGAATCAGTGGAATTTCACAGAGCAGCTGTAGAGTATCAGAAGAAAGTATCGGTTTTATTAGGTGCTGAGCTGCAAATTACTCGAGCCAAAGTGATCGATTTTCTCAAAAGAACTTCGAAGACTTACGATTTAATTTTTGCTGACCCACCTTACATCTCAGCAGATTACCAAGACTTGATTAATCTTGTTAGACAAAAGGAGCTGTTGAAAAGTGGAGGTTTACTTATAGTAGAACACGGCAGTAACAACCCAATACCTACGGATCACTTGCTAGAGCAGAGGAGCTACGGTCAAAGTACATTTTCTTTCTTTACCTTTGAGAATTATGAGTAAAAAAGCTCTGTTTCCAGGCACTTTTGATCCCTTTACTTTAGGCCACATGGATATCGTACAACGCGCACTGTCCCTTTTTGATGAGGTGGTTGTTGCTATCGGTATCAATGCCAACAAGAGCCATTTATTCAGTCTTGAACACAGACAAGTATGGTTGGAGGAACTCTTTGCCGATGAAGAACGAGTGAGTGTTGCGGTCTACGAAGGTTTAACAGCTAAATACGCTCAAGATATTGGAGCTAAATTCATCATTAGAGGGCTGCGAACCACGCAAGATTTTACCTATGAACAACAAATAGCCTTTGTTAATGAAGAGATGGCTTCTGATGTTGAACATGTATTCATACTCAGTAATCAAAAGAATAGTTCGGTGAGCTCAACTATTGTTCGCGATCTAGTAAGGCACGGCGGGGATTACAAAAAATATGTCCCAGAAATTATTGGTCAACGGATTGATCAGCAGTCTTGATTTCGCTGTACTCTTTTAATATCCATTTAATTGCAGGATAAGTATTCAGTTTCTGTGGATTCAATTTATTGAATTTGAACCATTTTGCCTCTGCAATTTTTTCCTCAAGTTGAGGTACTAGATTCTTATGCTTACGACAATCCATTACATACCAATAGGTCTTCTTTAAATGCCACCTGCTACCTCTATAATAAGTGTGGTAGGTTTCTGTGAGGTGATATCTGATGGTCAATCCCGAGGCTCCTGTTTCTTCTTCAACTTCGCGCATGGCGCATTCTTCTATCGATTCTCCTTTTTTGAGCTTCCCTTTGGGAAGGTCCCATTTGCCCAATCGTTTAATAGCTAATATTTCATCTTTCTTATTAAAGACCAAGCCTCCGGCCGCCTCGACCAATTTGAATTCTGCTTTGATCCTCTTGAAGTTTTTCTTGGCTCTGCCTATCAATAATATTTGCAAAGCCTTGGTTGAACTCTTGCTAATCCTCAAGATCTCTAGGATTTGCTCTTCAGAGGGTTTTTTTACAATGAAATCAGGAGAAAATTCAGAGTAATCCTCGTCAGTAGCGGCCAATATTAGTAGGTGCTTGCCGCGAAAAATTCGATACATTTGCTTGCAATTTTAAAGAAAAATATGGAGACCAATGTTGCCAAATTATTGCTTGATACTCAGGCGGTAAAACTCTCACTAGATCAGCCATTTACTTGGTCCAGTGGCTGGAAGTCACCCATCTATTGCGATAACCGAACTCTTTTGTCATTTCCAGCTGAACGCACAGCAGTTACTCAGGCGCTTGCTCAAATGATCAATAAGCGTTTTTCAGGTCTCACTGCAATAGTAGGTGTAGCAACAGCAGGCATAGCGATTGGGGCATTGGTTGCCCAAGAATTGGGGTTACCTTATGCCTATTGCAGACCTAAGCCAAAGGAACACGGTCTTAAAAAACAGCTAGAGGGAAGATTAGATCCTTCTGCTAAAGTTGTGGTCATTGAAGATCTTATTTCAACCGGTGGAAGCAGCTTAAAAGTTGTGGAATTTTTGAGAAAGAATGAATATCAAGTCATGGGTCTTGCAGCCATATTTAGTTATGCCTTTGACCAAGCAAGATTCAATTTCAAAGAAGCAAATTGCGAATACTGTGTCTTAAGCGACTACAATGACTTAATTCAGATTGCTAAGGATAATAATTATGTTAATAGTGCTGATCAACAAACATTAAAAGACTGGCGAAACGCTCCCGAAAAATGGGGTACTTAATCCTCTGAACCCCAATCAGTAATTTTACTCACTGACTTTACAGTTTTGCCTTCTTTCAGTTTTTTGCTGACAGCATCATATGGTCCCACAATGATTTCTGCATCAGCATCCAATCCTTTTAGCAAACGAATATAACGGCTGTCTTGTATGCCTGTCTTGACGATGTTCTTCACTGCTTTTCCCTCTTCGATACTAAAAACTACCTCGTCCAATGCATCTTCTCCAAAAGTGGTACTATCGCTTTCTTTGCTCCTTGTGGTTACTGCTTCTATAGGAAGACAATCCACATCCCTGGCAATTTCCGTTTGAATCTCAACTCCGGCACTCATGCCTGGTAAAAATGGTGCATCGGTATCCTTTATCAAGTCTTCGTAGCTCGATTTGAGTATGCGAATCTTCACCTCAAAATTGGTTACTTGATCTGTAGACATATTTAGTCCCCCAGACCCACTTGCTGACCTCGAAATTTCAGTGACTATACCGGTAAAGGTCCGATCTGGGTAAGCATCCACTTCTATGATACAGGTATCGAATTTGCTCACCTGTAGAATGTCATTTTCGTTCACATCAACTATCACCTCCATATTGTTGAAGTTTGAGATTACTAAAATTTCTGTACCAGCCATTTGCGCAGTTCCAACAACGCGTTCACCTCTCTCTGCATTGAGTGCAGATATGACACCATCCGACGGAGCCATTATGGTGGTTCGCTCTAAATTCTTTCTAGCTTCACTTAAGCTTGCTCTGGCATTGGCGATTCCAAATTGAGCATTAGCAACTCTTTCTTTCGCTGCTTTTAGGTCGTTTCTAGAGACACTTACAGCCGTAGTGGCAGCATCGAACTCCGCTTGACTAATCACTTCTTGCTCAAAGAGAGCGGAACTCCTTTTATAAATGGTTTCCTGCTCTAAAAGTCTTGATTCGGATTGGGCCAAAAGTGCCAAATTGGTGTTGTAAGAAGACTGAGCACTGTTTAGGTTAGCTTTTGCACGATCTAGTGCGCTGAGGTAAAGGTCGGGATCAATTTTGAGAAGGAGATCTCCTGCTTTTACGGTGTCGCCTTCCGCAATGGGAAGATCAATAATTTCACCACTTACATCCGCGCTTATTTTAACTTCTCCTTCGGGCCTAATCTTGCCGTTTGCTGAAACAGTAGAAATGATGGTTCGTTTCTCAACTTTGCCCACATTTACTTCTACTTCATCCTTATTTCTGCTTTTGCCTATGACGATAAGGATAATGAGTAAAATAACTCCGGCACTAATAAGTATTATATTTCTTCTTGACATTTCTACAGACTTAATGGATTTCCTTTATAAAACTCTATCACCATGTGGCGAATGAGGTATTCATACTTGGCTTGAATAAGTGCAACTTGTGCCTGAGACCAAAGATTTTTGGCATTGAGCAGATCTGTTGAATTTAATAATCCCGCTTTAAAACGCTCGTTTGCAAAATCAAAGTTTGTGGCCTGGGCTTCCAAATTGATTGTTGCAGACTCATAACTGCTTTTCGCAGCTAAGAGATTGGTATATGCAGTGGTTACATCGGCTTTTAACTGATTATATGCTCCCAATAAGCCCAATTCGCTGATTTGAGAATTGAGTTTAGCATTTTGTACCGCCACTGCAGTTCTCCTATTGTTGAACACCGGAATGGAAAGTGACAAACCCACAGATTGACCAAAATTGTCCCTCAATTGATCATTGAATGATTTGCTTACGTATTTGCTGATTGGAAGCAAACTCACTACTTCTTCTTGCGTACTTGGAATATATCCTATGGTTCGGATTTCAAAACCGCCATCAATGAACTCACCACCGCTTTCAGAATAGACCGTACTTAAGTTGCCATAGGCAGAAAGTGTAGGGAAATAGCCACTTTTACTGAGCTGTTCTTCTATCATTGATCGTTGAACATTCAATTGGGCTTGCCTTAGTTCAGGCATTAAGCTCACGGCCATTTCGTAAATGTCTAAAACAGATTCTAGAGGCATTTCGGGTAAGTTGTCTACCGCGGGAAGTGTAATTTGAAAATCTTGATCGTCTCGAATCTGAAGTAGGTTCATCAAATTGATATAGCCCAATTGGATTTCGTTTTGAGCATTGGTTAATGCCAATTTATCTGCCGCATACTGAGACTTGAGGCTTAAAACCACCCCTTTGTTATCCGCTCCAGATGCTACTCGTTTTTCTGCAATCTTGAGTTGTTCGTTGGATAGATCTAATTGGGTTGTAGCCAGTTTTAAATTCTCCTCAGCGACAACTACTCTCAAAAATGCAAATACCACAGACCAAGTGGTCTGATTGCTGCTAATTTCAATGGCGGCTTTGGATGCGCTACTGGCAAGCTCATTGCTCTTAATGCTGTTGGTAATGCTATTGGCTGCGAAGAGAGTCACGCCCATGTTAATGGAAAATGCATTGGATTGTATGGTCTGAGTTGAAAAAGTATTGGTAAATGGGTCAATCGTAAAACCAATATTGTAGTTGTGGTTTGCAGAAGCATTTGCAGTAGGCAATCTATTGAGCTTGCTCTGCTGAAGGCTGTTCTCCAAAATCTCCGCTTGAATACTTGCCTGTTGCACATTGATGTTGTTTTCAAGCGCGTATTGAACGCAAGTGGCAAGGTCCCATTGTCCAAATGATAGCAAACCGAAAAACATTGTCCCGAGACATAGTAAGCTCCGCATGTTTATTTTTTGCCAAAAGTAGTTCGGAAGTCCAGCAAGTATTGCCCACTTCGATTAATAGTGAGCTTTAATGGATTATTAAAGTGATAAGCCGTTTTATTTGCAATGTGAACCTCAGTTACCACATAGGTAAACGAATTTATCCTCAGCTCTTATGGCGAGATGAGACCTCAGAAAATCATGTATATATCACTTTCGACGATGGCCCTCAAGAAGAGATTACGCCTTGGGTCTTAGATCTGCTAAAGCAATACGATGTCAAAGCCACATTTTTTGTGGTAGGCGAGAATGCAGTGCGACATCCAGATTTGATTCAACGCATAGTTAGCGAAGGTCACAGCATCGGAAATCACACTTTTCATCACATGAAAGGATGGGGAGCAGACAGCCGTGAGTATTTGGATGACATAGAATTGTGCAAGAACTCAATTCCGCCAACCATCTTGTTTAGACCTCCATATGGCAGGATAAATGGAAAGAGCTTGACGGAATTAGACGCCTACACTATTGTTATGTGGGACGTATTGAGCAAAGACTATAAATCTGGATTAAATACAGAAAAGGCACTGGAGCGAATGAAAAAGCAGACGACAAAAGGAAGCATCATAGTTTTTCACGACAGCATCAAAGCGAGCAGAAATGTGAAAGTTTTACTCCCAGCGTATTTGCAATATTTGCAAGGAATAGGACTTAGTTCCAAGGCCCTCTAATATGTTTTTAGTCAGTCTAATCATCAGCATATTTTTTATCATTCAATTCTTGAGCTTGTTGTGGATACTAGCGGAAGAAGATCAGGGAAAACTGCTTTGGTTCTTTAAGGCAAAACGAAACCACAATCATTCGCCAGCGCAATGGCCAAAGGTGAGTATTCTCTTGGCGGCTAGAAATGAAGAACAGCTCATTTTGCGCTCATTGCGCTCTTTGGAATCCCTAGAATATCCCTCTGATAAGCTTGAAATACTCATTGGCAATGATGATTCTTCAGATAGAACGGAAGAACTCACTAAAGAATTTATAAAGAACAAACCGAATTTCAGGCTGATAAACATCAAAAAGCAGCTTGGAAAGGGCAGAGGGAAAGCCAATGTTTTGGCACATTTAGCTCATGAGGCCAATGGAGAATTCTTTTTTATTACCGATGTAGATGTAGCACATCGCAGTTCGTGGATTAAAGGGATGTTGAGCCAGTTTAAGCCTGAAACAGGAATTGCTTCTGGAATAAGCATGTGCGAAAGAGGTGGGCTATTTGCGAGCATGCAGAGCATGGACTGGCTTCATTTTATGGGTTATATCAAGGCCTTCGCAAGGGTTGGTGTGGCATGTACCAGTGTGGGAAATAATATGGCCGTTCGGGCAAAGGCCTATTGGGAAACTGGGGGTTACGAGAACATTGATTTTTCCATTACAGAGGATTATAAACTATTTAAAGAAGTCTGCTCAAGAGGTTGGAAATGGGCGAATGAACTGAATCCTGAAACCCTGGGTCTCGCCAGTCATATTACTAGCCCCTCTGAAATGCTACACCAGAGAAAGCGCTGGCTGATTGGAGCGAGAGAACTTCCTTGGAATTGGAAATTTTTGATTGCACTCTACGGACTATTTATCCCCGCTCTAGCAGTTTTATTTCTTGTTGCACCTGAAGTTGCTGCCATTACTTGGTTTGTAAAGCTCATGGCACAAAGTATATTCATTAGCGTCCTTTGCCAGAAAGTAGAGGTGAAAGCTTTCAATTTCTTTCATTTATTGACCTATGAAATCTATGTAATTATCAATACATTGGTCACCGCTGTTTTTTACTTTTTACCCCTGCCTTCCATTTGGAAAGGAAGGGTATACAACAAAGCATATATAGAAAATAAGGATGTTTCCTAAAATCGCTGAATTCAAAACCCCCGACTTTCTGAATGGAATATTGCCCGAATACATTAGTGTATATAGCTATGGATTGATGATTGCTTTGGGAATTCTTTGCGGCTTTGGCATCGCGTTGAGAATGAGCAAGAAATTTGGAATTGATGCCGATCAGTTGAGTAATCT
>JAHEKB010000058.1 GCA_024638525.1 Bacteroidota bacterium | reverse complement strand
AAGGTAAGCCGGGAAGATCAGGATCAGTTTGCTTTTGAGTCACATCAGAAAGCGATAAAGGCGATTGAAGAGGGTAAATTTAAAAATCAAATCGTGCCTTACCAGGTGAATGAGACCTATTTTGATAAGGCCAGCGGTAAGCGAAAGCAAAGGTCTTATGTGGTGGATACCGATGAAGGTCCACGCAAGGATACTTCGCTAGAGGCATTGGCAAAGTTGAGACCCGTATTTAAGCAAGGAGGTGTGGTTACTGCCGGGAACAGTTCGCAGACCAGCGATGGAGCTTCATTTGTGTTGGTCATGAGTGAAAAGATGGTGAAAGAATTGGGCTTAGAACCCAAAGCGCGCTTGCTCTCTTCTGCCAGTGTTGGTGTCAATCCAAGGTATATGGGAATTGGACCTGTTGAGGCCGTGCCCAAAGCGCTTAAGAGAGCGGGATTAAAGTTAAGTGATATAGAACAGATAGAATTGAATGAGGCCTTTGCAGCGCAAAGCTTAGCAGTGATTAGAGAATTGGGATTAAATCCCGATATAGTCAACCCGAATGGTGGAGCTATCAGCCTAGGTCACCCCCTTGGTTGCACAGGTGCTAAACTGAGTGTTCAAATATTGGATGAAATGAAGAGAAGAGATCAGAAGTATGGATTGGTTACAGCTTGCATTGGTGGTGGTCAAGGTATAGCGGCAGTTTTAGAAAGATTATAAGAGAATAGATTATGAAAAAAGAGATGTTAAAAGGAGGAGAATTCTTAATAGCCGAGCAAGATGCACAATCGGTGTTTATTCCAGAAGAATTAAATGAAGAGCAAATCATGTTCAGAGACATGACCAGGGACTTCATTGACAAAAAAGTCAGCCCTCTAAGGGCCAAGATAGACAAGCAATTGGAAAATCCCGATTTGATACCACAGCTGATGGAAGAAGCAGCTCAACTGGGCTTACTTGGAGCCGGTCTGCCAGAAGAATTTGGTGGCATGGGAGTAGACTTTAATACGGCTACCGTATTGAGTGAAGAATTGGGTAAGAGTCAAAGTTTTAGCGTGGCTGTTGCAGCACATACGGGAATCGGGACGCTCCCCATATTGTACTTTGGAACAGAAGAGCAAAAGAAGAAATACTTACCCGGTTTGGGTAACGGCAGTATAAAAGCGGCCTATTGCCTAACCGAACCAGACAGTGGTTCGGATGCTCTTGCGGCAAAGACCAAGGCAGTTTTAGATGGGGATGAATGGGTGCTTAATGGCCAGAAGATGTGGATCACAAATGCGGGCTTCGCAGACTTATTTACGGTATTTGCAAAAGTAGATGGAGAGCACTTTACCGGATTCTTGGTAGAAGCGGGAACTCCGGGTTTAAGCATGGGAGATGAAGAAGTAAAACTCGGGATCAAAGGAAGCAGCACCCGTCAGGTTTTCTTTGAGGACGTACGCATTCCCAAAGATAATCTGCTGGGCGAAATTGGTAAGGGTCACAAAATAGCATTCAATGTCCTCAATATTGGTAGGTATAAACTCTGTGCAATGGTTATGGGCGGGTCAAAAAAGACCATAGATGTAGCGGTGAATTATGCCAACGAAAGAAAGCAGTTTGGCCAAGCAATTTCCGGCTTTGGTGCTATCCAACACAAAATTGCTGAGATGGCAATCCGCTCTTATGTATGCGAAAGTGCCACCTATAGGGTCTCAGACATGATCAAGGATAAAATAGATGCACTTATTGCCGAAGGCGTAGACAAATCACAAGCAAAACTAAAAGCAGCGGAAGAATACAATATAGAATGTGCAATCCTAAAAATATTGGGTTCAGAGGTATTGGATTATGTAGTAGACGAAGCCGTTCAGATATTTGGAGGAACGGGTTATTCAGAGGAGTATCCTGTAGCCAGCATGTACAGAGATTCCAGAATCAATAGGATTTTTGAAGGCACTAATGAGATAAACAGAATGCTCGCTGTTGGACAAGTCTTGAAGAAAGCCATGAAAGGCGAATTGGATATCATGGGACCTGCCATGAAAATCCAAGATGAACTTATGGAGATTCCCGATTTTGGTGAAGAATCAGACGGTACAGAGTTCTATTGGGAGCACAAAGCCATCAGGCAGGCCAAAAAAGCCATCTTAATGGCAGCGGGTGCCGCGGCACAGAAATTTATGATGGAGCTTGAAAAGCAGCAAGAGATACTTATGAATATCGCAGACATGGCAATTGAGGTCTTTGCTGCGGAAAGCGCTTTGCTCAGAACAGAGAAATTGATTGAACTCAAGGGTTCCGACCAGAGTGAGCTTCAGATTAAAATGTGTAGAGCATTTCTTGCAGATGCCTTAGAGCGAATACATCTTTCGGGCAAGCATGCCCTTGCAGCCTTTGCTGAAGGTGATGAATTGAGGATGATGCTATTGGGAATGAGGCGTTTTACAAAGTATGATCCGGTGAATACTATTGGTATCAGAAAGGAAGTGGCCAGAGCTTTGATCGACGCCAATGGCTATTGTTTCTAACCTTTGTGGTCATTTTTTAGGGAAAGACCGGATTTAGGAGGTTTCCGGTGAACAAGATCCAAATCATACTTGCCAAACCTATAGCATTCATTCCATAGCCAAAGAGATACATCTGGTTAAGAGTATATGCCTTAGACTTAAACAAGACAAAAATGTCTAGCAAGAGCCAAAGGACAAAAAGGCCAAGTACAGAAGCCAAGACATAGTCTTGAAACCAAAAGCTAAGCAAGTAGACCTCAGCCAATAATATAATAATCATCAGCCATTTGGCATTGGTTCTACCCAGCAGCAGCGCTGATGTAATTTTCTTTGCCATCGCATCCGGTTCAATGTCCATGATTTCGCCGGCTAAATGCGCCTGAAAGCAGAATAAACTGAGATAGACTACTGCTTGCCAAGGGATAGGTTCAACCTGATTCAATTCAGAACTGAAGACTGCCGTTAGGATATATGCAACTTGAATGAGCATTTCAAAAGGAGGTCGGCTTTTTATTCTAAAAGGTTCAAAGTTGTAGAGGACGTTGACCAAGGCTATGGAAAGGAAAAGCAGAATCATTGGCCAACCGCTTAATACAGTAAAAATCACACAAAAGGCAGCAAGAGATATGCTTGCTATCGAGACAGCATATTTGAGTTCCTTCTCTTCAGCTTTTGCTCCAAAGAGAAAGTTTCCCTTTCGCAAATTGAAACGGTCGGCTTCTCTATCTCCTAAATCATTCAGGGAGTAAACAAAGAGATTCAGTGGAAACAAAACGAAAAAGAGCCCTAGCCAAAACATCCAGTTCTCCAAGAGCTCTACTTGTCCGCCCAGCGGGAGGACATATATCCAGAGCGTTGGAAACCACAAGCCGGGACGCGATATTTTCAACAGCTTGTTGAAGGTCAAGATCTGTTTTTGAGTCTTTTATTAAAGGTGATTATAGCTTGTGCACTGATACTTCGGTTATCAAAACATGGAGCACCCATGGGGTCTCTATATGTCGTGAGCACTGGAAAGGGAAAATCACAGATTTCAAATTCGCTATTGAGCAGGTATATGCCGGTAGATTCAGGCTCGGATTCTCCTCCAAAAAGCGCGCCTACAATAGCAAAAAAATGATCTTCATTTTTCCGGCTGAGATCGCCGATCTCCTCATCCGAGATGATACGCATAGCGGAGTGATCGTAGTACTGTTCAAACAACTGATTCAATAGATCATCTGTCATCTTATCTGAACATGATCTATTTACAATATAGAGAGTGTCCTTACTCAATCCTTCTAGTGATTCTCTCATCATTTTCTTTAAGCCACCACTTTTGTCCTGACCACCAAAGCGAAGGTTAAGCCCAAGTCTAAGCATATTTGGTCTACCGTCAAACAAGCTGTCGTTGGCTGTGGTATTTACATAAAAAGTATAGGAAAGCTCAAGACCAACCCGTTGAGACAATTGAATTTCCATGCCAGGGCTGATTCCAAAGTCAAATCTGTGATTCAAGCTATTGGAATAGTTAACGCGTTTTTGAGTAGCGGCCTTTGGCCCGTTTAGTGAGCTGCTTAAGCTTGTATATGAAGGCGTAATATGGAGAAAAAGTGCGGAGGAGTCTAAGCTTGCAAAGTATTCTTTGACGCCCAAATTCAACTCGAAATTGTCTGACCGAACATTGGATCCAATTGTCGGGCTGAAATATGAAACGCTATTGAATTGGATGCGATTAGAAAATGACAAGGACATGGGTGAGAACGGGATTTCCATGAACATACCACCTCCCAGTCCACCGTTGGAAGAAAAGCCGGTTTGCTTTTGTTGAACCATGGGAGCATTGAAGTTCAAATTCAAACCGTAGGCAAGGCGATTCTGAGCTTTAAGTGCAAAGCTCATGAAAACTAGGCCAAGGATGAGCAGTATTCTAGTATACATTGAAGGATTCAAAGTTAAACATAAAGCGGTTTTAGCAGCTTAGAATTGGAGTACAGAGGGTTTGATTTTAATAAAGCACGAGTGGTTTGCAGAAGGCGCTATTAATTCTAATTTTGTTCCATCCTAATAGTATAGAGGAGTTGGGGCATTAGATCAGAAAAAGAAAGCATTATGAGAACATATAATATAGTCGGAGTTATGTCTGGAACATCTATGGATGGACTTGATTTGGCGCATGTTAGTCTAAGCGAACAAGAAGAAGGCAAGTGGGATTATACCATCAACGCAGCCACTACCATCCCATACGGGGACAAGTGGAGGTTGAGACTCTCTAAATTGAGGCATCAAAATTCGTTGGTCTTTTATAAGACCGATAGATTTTACGGACAGTTCATCGGCGAGAGCATTAATCAGTTTCTCAAAGACAATCAACTGGAGGCAGAACTCATCGCATCGCATGGACATACGGTATTTCATCAACCCGAGAACCATGTCAGTGTTCAAGTGGGAAATGGGAATGTCATCTATGGAATTACCGGTATACCTACGGTTACAGACTTCAGGTATTTAGATGTGGTACTCGGGGGCGAAGGCGCTCCCCTGGTTGGAATAGCTGATCATTATTTATTCGGCGAATTCGATCTCTGCCTGAATCTGGGAGGATTTGCCAATATCTCTGCGAGCATAAGTGGAGTGCGAATCGCCTATGATATATGTCCCTGTAATATTGTTCTAAACCGCATAGCCAGGGAGTTCAATCAAGAATTCGATGAGGATGGGCTCATAGCGGCCAAGGGAAATGTTGACTACGACCTGCTTGCAGATCTTAATGATATTGATTTCTATCAGTATGAACCTCCAAAAAGTCTTGGTAGGGAATGGATCAGCAGAAATTTCTGGCATTATGTGAGAAATTCATACGCCAAGAAAGAAGATAAAATGAAAACTCTTTGCGATCACATCGCTCAACAAGTTGGGAACAACGTTCACGACCTAAGCAGTGGTGATTCAGGGGCTAAACGCCTATTTGTAACAGGCGGTGGTGCTTTTAACCCCACTTTGGTTGACCATTTGAGAAGCCATACAGATGCAGAGGTGGTGGTTCCAGATCCGCAAGTAGTCAATTATAAAGAGGCCTTGTGTTTCGCTCTACTGGGAGTTCTAAGGGTCAAGAATCAAGTCAATGTGCTGGCTAATGTTACAGGTGCGAGTGACAATTCAGTTGCTGGTGCTCTCTATGGTGATTTTTCTAAACTTATTTAATGGAGAAGCTTTTAAAACAATTCGAGAATAAAAGGCCAGAAATTGTCTTTGAGTGGAAAGACTCCGAGACTGAGGCAGAGGGCTGGGTGGTCATCAATTCGCTTAGAAATGGAGCAGCCGGTGGCGGAACCCGCATGCGTCCAGGACTAAACAAGCGCGAAGTAGAATCACTGGCCAAAACCATGGAGATTAAGTTCACAGTGGCGGGTCCTCCAATAGGAGGAGCAAAATCAGGAATAAATTTTGATCCAAGCGATCCTAGAAAAGAGGGTGTTCTCCGACGATGGTATAAAGCCGTTGCTCCCATGTTGAGAAACTACTATGGCACCGGAGGAGACATGAATGTAGATCAATACGGAGAGGTAATTCCTTATACAGCAGACATTGGAGTGCTGCATCCTCAAGAAGGAGTTGTTCAAGGATATTTCAAGGATTATTCCAGAGTAGATAAACTTCAAGCGATCACTCGATTGCAAACAGGAGTGCTTCTTCCAATAGTTGATGATCGATTTACCCCTGACGTTTCAAAACGTTATACCATTTCAGACATGATTACCGGTTGGGGAGTTACAGAATCAGTGAGGCATTTCTATAATATTTGGGGGGGAACACTTCCTTATAAAAGAGCTATCATACAAGGTTGGGGCAATGTCTCAGCAGCAGCGGCTTTCTACCTTGCCAAACATGGAGTAAGAATCATTGGTATTATTGATCGAGCAGGAGGATTGATCAACAAAGAAGGCTTCGGCGAAGACGAAATCACGGAACTGTTCATGAATAGAAAAGGCAATACATTACACGCAGATAATATGTTGAGCTTTGAACAAACCAATGCCGAAATTTGGAGCTTAGGTGCCGAAATTTTCATTCCTGGAGCAGGTTCTCGACTAGTGACCAGAGAACAGGTAGATGCTATGATTGAAGGGGGAATGGAAGTGATCAGTTGTGGAGCCAATGTCCCATTTGCTGATAAAGAGATCTTTCTAGGGCCTATCTCGGTGCATGCAGACAATCACATCGCAGTTATTCCTGATTTTGTAGCAAATTGTGGTATGGCCAGAACCTTTGGTTATCTAATGAGCCACGATGCGGAAGTGGAAGACATTGCCATACTTCAAGACTCAACAGAGACCATAGAAAGGCAAATGATCAAATTGCATCAATTCAACCAAAAAACGACGGGTTTGAGTAGAAAGGCTCTGGAATTGAGCCTAACTGAACTTCTGCCTCAAGAAGCTGAGGCGACAAGCGCCTGATTGCCAAATAATTAGTTGAACTCAGAGAGTTTTTGTTCTAGGACTTTCATCTCGTCTCTCAAGCGAGCGGCTTCCATGAAATCCATCTGTTTGGCAGCTTTGAGCATAGCGGCTTTGGTGTGTTCTATGGCTTTGGTCAGTCCCTTTTCATCCATATAACTAACTATGGGGTCATAGGCAATACTCTTTTCTACATACTCCGTACTCAGGCTGCCACCTTGAGACAATGCAGAAGCCTTGTCCTTGCGTATGGTCTTAGGCTCTATGCCGTGCTTTTTGTTGTATTCTTCCTGCAACTTGCGTCTTCTTTCGGTTTCCTCCATGGTTTTGCGCATGCTCTCTGTGATCTTATCGGCATACATCACTACTCTTCCGTTCACATTTCTAGCCGCTCTACCAATGGTTTGAACAAGGGAGCGCTCTGATCTCAAAAAACCTTCTTTGTCGGCATCCATGATAGCCACGAGAGAGACTTCAGGTAAATCCAGGCCTTCTCTAAGGAGATTCACCCCAATCAAAACATCAATGACACCGGTTCTCAAGCGCTCTAATATTTCTACCCTATCCAGGGTCTTGACTTCAGAATGAATATAGGTTGAAGATATTCCAAGATTCCTTATGTACTTATCCAGTTCTTCGGCCATTCTCTTGGTCAAAGTGGTCACCAGCACCCTATCACCCATCTTCACTCTCTCGTCTATCTCCTCAAGAAGGTCATCCACCTGATTAGTACAGGGTTTGACCTCTATCATCGGGTCTAATAATCCCGTTGGCCTAATCACCTGCTCCACAATAACTCCTTCACTCTCTGTTATTTCATGATCCGCCGGTGTGGCACTCACATAGACTACTTGATTGATCAATGTACTGAACTCTTCAAATTTTAAAGGTCTATTGTCCAGAGCTGCTGGCAGCCTAAATCCGTAATCTACCAGATTAATCTTTCTAGATCTATCCCCGCCATACATCGCTCTGACTTGCGGAATGGTTACATGACTCTCATCTATGATCATGAGAAAATCCTCGGGAAAATAATCGATAAGGCAAAACGGTCTTTGACCGGCTTTCCTATTGTCCATGTATCGGCTGTAATTCTCTATCCCGTTGCAATAGCCCAGTTCGCGCATCATCTCCATATCGAACTCAGTCCGCTCTTCCAAGCGCTTAGCTTCTAGGTATTTCTTGTTTTCCTTAAAGAAATCCACCTGTTTGACCATATCATCCTGAATGGCTGAAATAGCCCGTTGAAGCCGTTCTTTTGGGGTGACAAAAAGATTTGCCGGGAATATGGCAACATGTTCAAGGGTGTCAATTTTTTGGGCGCTAATAGCATCAATGCTGCTGATCTCTTCAATTTCATTACCAAAAAAACTCAAGCGGATTGCAAAGTCATCATAGGCCAAATGAATATCAACGGTATCGCCTTTCACCCTGAATGTGCCCCTTTTAAATTCTGCAGTAGTTCTGGAATAAAGGCTATTCACCAAAGCGTGTAAAACTGAATTTCTACTCACTTTTTGGCCTTGTTCCAATCGTATGATGGAATCTTCATAGTCATCGGGGTTCCCAGCACCATAAATACAGGAAACCGATGCCACAACGATTACATCCCTTCTACCCGAAAGCAGAGCTGAAGTGGTTTGAAGCCTCATCTTCTCAATTTCATCATTGATGTTCAGGTCTTTCTCAATGTAGGTATTGGTAGTTGGGATAAAGGCTTCAGGTTGGTAGTAATCGTAGTATGACACAAAATACTGAACAGAATTTTCAGGAAAGAAATGCTTGAACTCTGAATAGAGTTGTGCCACCAAAGTTTTGTTGTGACTGATAATCAATGTCGGCTTTTGTACATTTTGAATCACATTGGCCATGGTGAAGGTTTTGCCGGAACCCGTTACTCCTAAAAGGGTTTGAGCTGGCAGCCCCTGCTCCAATCCCTCAGTCAATAGTTTTATGGCATTGGGCTGATCACCGGTAGGTATAAAGTCGGATTGAAGTTCAAATTTCATAGGACAAGCAAACCGCCGAAGATAAGTTATGCAGGTACAATTGCGAACTATTTACGGCTTTATCCCGTTAATTTGTTCCAGCCTTAAATTATGATAAAATTCAAGTTTGTTGCCGTATTGCTTTGTTGTTCAATTTTCAGCTTTGCACAGTCGGATTGGTATTATGATAATCTCAGCGAGTCAGAAATAAATTTAGAGATTGAGAACATTCTTACACCTACCAAGATCCTGTATATTGCTGCACATCCCGACGATGAGAACACGCGCTTGATCTCTTACTTGGAAAATGTAGTTCACGCTCAAGTTGCCTATTTGTCGCTGACCAATGGCAGCGGAGGTCAGAACCTCATAGGCGAAGAAATCGGCGAAGAACTCGGATTGATCAGAGAACAAGAACTTTATGCGGCTAGGAGGATAGATGGGGGAGAACAGTTTTTTACTACAGCCGAGGATTTTGGATATTCCAAGACCCACGAAGAGACCTTCAAGTTTTGGGGTAAAGAGAACATACTAGAGCAAGTAGTCCATCAGATACGATCCTTCCAACCAGATATCATCATTACCAGATTTAGCCCGGAGACCAATGGGTTGCGCAGGACACACGGTCACCACACGGCTAGTGCAATTCTTGCCCTTGAAGCATTCAATGCGGCTGCTGACCCGATACGCTTTCCAGAGCAACTAGGTATGCTTAACCCCTGGGAGACGAAAGCTATTTTTTGGAATACCTCTTGGTGGAGCTATGGCAGTCAGGAAGTGTTGGATAGTATAGTAGCTGCTCATCCAGAGACCTATGTAAGCCTCAATGTTGAGGCATTGGTATCAGAAAAAGGGATGAGCAGTTCAGAGATTGCAGCAGCGAGCAGAAGTATGCATAAAAGCCAAGGCTTTGGCACCTTAAGCCGTTACGGTAAAACCATGGAGTATTTGAAATTGCTAGACGGGGACATGAAAGCCAGGGATTATTTCCATACCAATTTAAGAATGTTGGGTTCATATGCCCATATTCACTTGGAAAAGGCAAAGCAACAAAGCCATAAATCACAACTCATTCTCCAAGGTTTGGAACAAGGTAAGAAGGATGGCAAGTTTACTGCGCAGCAAATCGATGCCTTGGAAGAATTATACCTAAAGAGTTTGGGTATAAGAGCCTTTGTATTGGCCTCTGATGCTGTTATTGGATATGGAGACAATGAACTCAAGGTTGAAATAGTTCATTACGGCGACAGCAGTATTCGATTGAATGATGTCTACCTGGGCCACAGTTTTCAGAATATACAAGCCGACATAGAACCCGGATTGAAGTATACATATCGATACAATGCCTATCTAAAAGAGAACTATACAACCCCCTTCGCTCAATTGACCATTAATGGAATCAATATGGATTTGCCTGTGGTCTACCGCAGCTCTGACCCAGTAAAAGGAGAGATCATTCAACCCGTATTTGTGGTGAACCAAGCCTTATTGGATATTGAAAAGTCAGTGATTTTGGCCATCAATGACGACAAGCCAAAGATCAAGATAAAACTCACCCCTATCAGAGAGGTAAAACACCTATTGATAAGCTTTTCTGACGGCTCTATTGCATTGGATAAAGACCTTTACTTGAAAGCTTATCAGACTTATGATTTTGAGCTGGAGTTACCCAGCTTGGACAAAACCAAAGTGAATATTTACTGCGACGGCATTTATGAGCAGCAAGCAGCAAGAAAAATCAGCTATGATCATATTCCTTGGGTCTATCAAACCAAAGAGCCATGGGTGAATATTAAAAGAATCACCGCT
>JAHEKB010000057.1 GCA_024638525.1 Bacteroidota bacterium | reverse complement strand
AATTTCTCTGTACTAACTGAATATTGATCATGGCCCTGAGATCCAAGTTCTCCGTCAGTCGGAAATTCGCCAATCCACCGAGACCCAAACCGGGAAAACTCACAGAGTTGATTCGTTGAATCGTATCCAAGGTTCTAAAAGATTCAGAGGTTGTAAATTTCAACTTTGCATTTATCCCAGAAATATTGAATCCAAAACGCACCGCCTTATTGTCATAAAGTGGATTGTGTTCCTGTGCTTTGGCCAATATGGCAAAAAGGCAAAAACAAGTGGTGATGATTACTTTATTCCGCTGTAGATGGAACATATTCCGAAACTTAAACGTCTATCGCTAACCTTCTGGTATCCACAATTTTGCATTATCCCTTTAAAGTCTTCACCTTCCGGAAATGCCTTTACAGACTCAGGAAGATAGGTGTATGCTGCATTGTCTCCAGAGAAGATTTTACCCCACAAAGGTAAGATTAGGTTAAAATAAGCCTTATACACAAGTGAGAATAAACCCCTGGGCTTAGAGAATTCAAGAATCATAACCAACCCGCCCGATCTCAAAACTCTATTGATTTCATTGAGTCCTTTTTCAAGATTCTCAAAATTTCGAACGCCAAAAGCCACAATTACGGCATCAAAGCTCGCGTCATCAAACTGCAAATTCTCACTGTCTCCGGTTTCCAGCCTTATCTTACTGATGCCTTTTTTGACGAGCTTCTCCCTACCTTTTTCAAGCATTCCCTCAGAAATATCAACACCGATAACCTCTTCTGGATTAATCTTGAGGGTCTCTATTGCAAAATCCGCAGTTCCAGTAGCTACGTCCAAAATACGTTTGGGCTGATGTTTAGCCAACATCTTGACTGCCTTTTTCCGCCAGGATCTGTCTATGCCAAGGGAGAGAAATCTGTTCAAGAAGTCATAGCGATGAGCTATGTTGTCGAACATTGAGCGCACCTGGTCTTTTTTTGATTCAGTGGCGTTATATGGTTTAACTTTGTCGGTCAATTTCGGGCTGCAAATATGCCTATGGACTTTAATAAGGCAAAATTTTATAAAAGCTTTGGATCGGTTGATCAAATCAAGAACAATCATCTGCCCGAGTTTGCTTTTATCGGAAGGTCAAATGTGGGTAAATCTAGTCTTATCAACGCATTATGCGAACAAAAGAAACTAGCCAAGACCTCCTCGAATCCAGGCAAGACGCAATTAATTAATTTCTTTGAGGTAGAAGAGCGGCTATTTTTAGTCGATCTCCCTGGTTATGGATATGCCAAGGTATCTAAGTCTAAGCGCGAGCTTTTCGAAGGCATTATTTCCGATTACCTGGTAAAGAGCAGCAATCTCTTCGTGGTTTTTGTCCTTGTAGACGCCAGTATACCTCCGCAAAATATAGACTTAGACTTCATCAATTGGTGTGGACAGTTCAAAGTGCCTATTTCTGTTGTTTTTACAAAAACCGATAAACGCAAAGCCAAACAGATACAAAAAAACACAGACGACTTCATCCGTGCGGTTTCCTTAAATTGGGCTGAACTTCCATTATTCTTTGAGACTTCAAGTAATAAGAAGGAAGGACTAGATAATTTAGTCAATTGGATCATAAACAGTATTCACAATGTCTAATCAGCATTCACATAGTACTGATAGCGATACAAAGAGTCTCCGATTGGCTTTTTTTCTCAATCTAGGCTTTACGATTATTGAGATTATAGGTGGCCTCTTGACCAATTCTTTAGCCGTCTTATCAGATGCATTTCACGATCTAGGGGACAGCTTATCCCTTGGCTTGGCCTGGTACTTTCAGAAGATTTCCAAAAAAGGTAGAAACGCGACTTACACCTATGGATACAGAAGATTTTCCATGATTGGAGCAATCCTCAATAGCATCATTTTGGTTTCGGGTTCGGTCTTCATTTTCACCAAAGCCATTCCACGATTGATTCATGTAGAAGAAGCAGATCCCAAAGGAATGATGCTCTTGGCTTTACTGGGCATTGCTGTTAATGGATTCGCTGTTCTTCGCCTAAGAAATCAAAAGAGCCAAAATATTAGAGTAGTTCGCATTCATTTGATGGAAGATGTTCTCGGATGGTTTGCTGTATTGATTGGTTCAATTACCATTTATTTCACAGAGTGGTATCAGATCGACCCCATTCTCAGTATGCTGATCTCACTTTACATTCTGTACAATGTTGTCAAAAACCTGAGCAAGTCAATGAAGATCATACTCCAGGCAATTCCGGATACACTCGACTATGAAAAGGTTCAAAAAGTGCTGATGTCTTTTCCAGCTATCGAGTCTTTTCACGATCTACATCTATGGAGCTTAGATGGAGAAAAGAATATACTCACTGTTCATTTGGTCATTGAGCAAAATGCACGCGATGAAGCTGCACGGTTAAAACAGGAGGTCAAGAATGCCTTGGCTGAACTGGATATTGTGCATTGCACACTGGAAACCGAAAGTGCAGAAGACGACTGTCAAGACGTCTTTAACGATGATTGATCAATCCTGTACAACAAGTCGTTTGGGCTCATAGGCTTCTAAACCTGTAATCATACCTACGAAATAGACCCCAGCCGCGAGTTCGCTGATATCTGCGGTATAATCCTGATGCCTGGATTTGATCTTCTTTCTTAATACAACTTTTCCCTGTAGATTAGTTATCTCCAGCAAGCAGCAATCGTGTTCCTGTTCAAAACTAATATTCAATTCATCTTTCGCTGGATTGGGGTATAGTGTGTAATTCAACTTCGCTTTCTTTTCTTCTAAAATAGAAAGTAAGGCCTGATCATAAATACCAAAAGCGTATTGACCTTTCTTAACATCCTCAACAACCATTTCTCCAATTTTATTAAAAACAGAACCCATGTTCTTCGTATAGTTTGGGTGAATCTGCCAATTGCTAATGGCATTGGGTCTGTAAAGAAGCACCAAACTATCTTCCGTGATCTTGATCAATTCATTGTCCAGATATCCGTTAGCCGGATTAGTAGAAGTTTGTAGGCCGTTGTATTTGAACGTGGCATGAAGCTCAAAACTGTCAGGCCATACACCATCTACAGTCCAATAACGCTCCTTGCTCATGGCCAAACCCGGGATCTTATTGAAATATTGATCTGGACTTACCCAATGGTGCTCAACTCTCAGCAGTGCAGAATCCGTTAGTGATATTACTTCACCTTCAAAAAGCGCCTCGGGAAACTCGAATTCGCCCTCACTTCGAATTACTGACCATTGATCTGTAATGGCATCGCTAATTCTTTCATTAAAATCCAAAGCCCAATACACAGGTTCAAATTCCAAGTTTTCTTTGGCTATTCTCAATTCATGGTCCTGACCGTCGATCAAGAATTTGAACTCCTGCTCCTTCATGTCAGCTGAAAATGCACTGATAAAGTGAACGACATCCTTGTATTCTTCTTGATTGAACTTTTGATTTTGCTTAATGCGAATAACATAGTCGGTGTCGTTGAGCTCGATACTCAAAATGAAGAACTGCGCAAACCCTTGGGTTTTGATCCATTGCTTGAAGAAGTTATTTAGGGGAACCGATGTAAATGACTGAAAGTGCTCTTCCATATCCTCAGTGCTCACATCTTTAAACTTATGAGCCGACTGAAAGCTCTCACATGCTGCAAAAAAGGAGGAATCACCCATAAATCCCCTTAAGGTATGAACCATATCCGCTCCTTTGTCATAAACGTGCATCCCGTAGGTGTTTGAATGCCCAATTCCACTCACCGCTAAACTCTCGCCATCCCTGATATGTGCATAATGAACCACTGCTTTGTGATTGCTTCTGATGTCATCTTTGTATCTCTCTTTGCCATAGACCTCCTCGAGAAAAATTCTTTCAGAAAAGGAAGCCCATCCTTCGTTGATCCACATATCTTCTTGACTTCTACATGTAACAGTATTTCCCCACCAGTGATGGGCCAATTCATGAGCAAATAAGGTTTCATAAGTCTTTGAACCATTCTGGATGCCAAAGCGCGGATAGGCAATATTGGTTGCATGCTCCATTGCCCCACCATTAAAGGGAACCATATTAAAACCAATTCGATCAAAGGAATGCCTGCCATATCTTTTTACAAAAGCTTGTATGCACTGATCTAAATTCTCGAAACTGGATTTGGTATTTGATGTATCTGAAGCCACTGCAGCTAAGGTGACAGGAATTCCATCTACCTGGCTCTCCAATAATTGATAGGGAGCAATGGCCACAGAGGCTAGATATGTCGGAATGGGTTGATCCATGTCCCAGTGGTAGGACCTCAGTCCATTGGACAACTCTATAATGCCGCCAATTGTGCCATTGCACATTGCCACCGCCGGACTATCCACCCTAATGTTGAACGAGTAAGTCGCTCGGTCTACAAAATTATCTACACAAGGGAACCACACCCTGCCGTAATTGTGAGGGTCAGCATCAAATCCAACACCTAAATTGAATGCATAATCCCCCGAGAAATAGAATCCACCCCAACGCGCATCTTTTTTGGGTGTACCCGAATAAGTAATTTGCATCAAAAAGGTATCTCCCTGAGCAATTGAACCCACATTAACCCTTAGGTCTTCTGACAAATGATCAAATGCAACAGTGTCCAGGTGATTGAGTACAATATGCTCAACGTCAAGTCCTAGGAGGTCCAAGCGCAATTCTTGAAATTGAACCTTCTTATGAATTTTAAGAACAGCAACGCCATCAATTTTTCTTTGACTCTGATAATCCAAGAAATCGGCATTGATATGATAATGCAGTACATCAAAACTGTCTAATCGATTGTCATTTTTTTGAGATTGCATTGCACTGAGTGATTGATGCAAGTGCTGGCAGATCTTTTGAGCTGTACAATTTACAGTACCCAAAAGCACTAATATTGACAATAGTCCCAGTTTTCTTACTCTCATAAATCTTAACTTCGTAACGAATATATTCTATTCGCTATGAAATACTTTGTAAAACTACTCAGTCTAAGCCTTCTTATATTTTCATTCTTTTCAGCCAGTTCTCAGAATTGGGCTTTGGAGAGAACGGTTCAATTAAGAGCAGAAGTTCAAGAGAATCCTGCACAGATAAAACTATTCTGGGAACCTTCTAACTATGCCCTTTACCACAGAATATTTAAACGCGAACTAGGGTCCAATAATTGGGGCAATGCCATTGCTAGTTTATCCTCAACAGACAGCAGCTATACAGACACAGATATTGAAGTGAATAAAGCCTATGAGTATTTGATCAGTCGCGAACTCACTTTAACAGAGCCTTACAGCATCAGTGGAGGTTCCGTTATAACCAATGCGGGCATAATCAGTGGAATTGAACTTGAGCCCGAACACAATAGAGGCAATATGTTAATTCTAATTACGGAGAGTTTAAAAGATTCCCTTGAGACGGAATTGACACAATTGAGAATGGACTTGATTGGTGACGGTTGGGAAACTGAAGTTGTAGGAGTTGAGGACACAGCTTCCGTGGCTGATGTGGCTTCAATTATTGAAGCATCTGAAAATGCAGACGGATTGTACATCATAGGCCATGTAGCCTATCCATATTCCGGTTTGTACTGCAAGCCATCCAATTATTTAGTTCCACCTGATGGTCATCACGAAACAGCCGGAGGTCACTGCGGTGCTTGGATAGCAGATACATATTACGGAAGCATGGAAGCGGCATGGTCAGATGCCTCAGAAATCGACAATGCCGTGAGAGAAGAGAATGACAACTACATCGGCGATGGAAAGTTCGACAATATGCAACTTCCCGGAGAGGTAAAGCTCCAAATTGGCAGGGTTGATTTAAGCAGATTACCAGCTATTGGGGGTTCTGAGCTTGAGAGAACAAGACATTATTTGAAAAAAGCCCACGATTACCGTATCACCAATACTCCTGTTATAAGACAAGCCGTTATTGAAAATAATTTTGCAGGTTCAAAAGAGGGTTTCTCTTCATCTGCGGTAAGGGACTTTTACAGTCACCTAGGTCCAGGTGAAACCATAAATGCCGATATGTTTACTACAACCGCCGGGGGTAATTATCTTTTTAGTTATGTCTGCGGTCCGGGTTCATTCACTTCTTGTGGAGGAGTTGGTACTACAGGGAGTTTTGCAAACAACAACCCCGGAATGTTCAGTCAAATGTTCGGATCTTGGTTTGGCGACTACGATGAAGAAAACAATATCGCCAGGGCGAGTCTAGCCGCACCTCAGGGTGGATTGGTAAGCGTTTGGAGCGGTAGACCAAAATGGCAAACACAAGGCTTGGCTATCGGCGAGAACTATGGTAAGGCGGCCATTAGAACCCAGAACAATTTAAATGACTACGGTTTTAGTTTTTATCAGAATTACGCCCACATTGCTCTTTTGGGGGATCCGAGTCTGCGAACGAATATGGTCTCGCCACCAACCGACATACAGATGAGTATGAATGGTGCAAAAACTCAGGTCTATCTCAACTGGACAGCCTCGGCAAGTGCAAATGTCGAAGGATATTATATCTATTGGTCACAAGAAGCCTTTGGAGATTATATTTTGTTGAATCAAAATCCAATTGCCAGCACTTCGTTCAACCACTATACGCCCTCAGAGGGGACAAATTATTATATGATTAGAGCAGAACGCTTAGAGACTACAGCGAGTGGTAGCTATTACAATCTGAGCCAGGCTGCCCATATCAGTGCAGAAGGAGTATTGAGAACTGCAGGTATAAATGAAGTCGCTCAAAAAGAATACGCTATTCACCCAAATCCGTTTTCTTCAATTATTCAGATTCACTCCAAAAGCACGGGTCCAACGACTTTGAATATCAGCAACACCTTAGGTGAAATGGTCTTTACTCAACAAGCTGTACGAGATGGTGATAATATAGACTTAAGCTTCTTGAGTTCTGGCACTTATATAGTTGAAATCGCTTCTCAGAAAAGCAAATTGATCAAGTACTAAGGTGCGAATATCTGCTTGTTAGCAGCTTGGAAATAGGCCTTTTCATACGGCGGTAAACATTGCTGCCCTAAATACTTTTGCAGGGGTATATCATAGTATTGGGTGCAAGAATCGGTGACACAAACTACCCCGTGGTAATAGTTGTAAAAGGCCATACCCGCAGGTTTGAGTAAAGAATGACCAAATACAAATAAACTGTCAGCAGAAATTGCCGAAGCCAAGGTTGTGGCAATATCCATTTGGGAAACCACTTGATCTACATCAAAGCTATCGTTGATTAATCCACCGCTCAAGATTAATGGTATGTGATAATTCTTTTTCTTATGGGCTGTACTTCTTTCCGGCAATATGGTTCCGTGATCAGCAGAAATAAGTAGCAAGCTATTAGACCACAATCCCGATGACTTAAGATCCGAGATCAATACTCCAAGACAGCTATCCGTATACGAGATTGAATTCAGATAAGCATCCTGGTGTTTCTCGTACTGAGGCACATCAAAAGGTTCATGCGAACTCAAACTGAATAAGATGTGAAGTCCTTTGGACTTTGTTTTATGGAGATCGTCAGCAAATTGACGAAACACAAATTCATCATGAACTCCCCAACTGCCTTCAGATCCCTTGAAATAGTTTTGTTCATGGAGCTCATCTGCAGCAGTAACCAAAAGCCTCATATTGGCTAAATTTAGACTGCCTCCGTGGTACATACTGGTATGCCATCCCGCAGCATTAAAAAGGGTGATGAGATTTGGGGCTTTCCTCAATAAATTGGGCTCATTGGTCAGACTTTGCGTTGCAAAACTTGGAGTACCTGTGAGAATTGCCGTTAAGCCCCTATCAGACCTAAAACTCGCTGCATATGCTTGTGAATAATTGAGCCCTTGAACTCTTAGCCGATCCAAATTAGGCGTATAAGATTGGCCCTTGTCGTCTCTTAGCGCAGAAAGCTTGCCACTGAAGCTTTCTAGCATAATTACAATAATACGCGAACTGTCGTTCCAATGAATTTCCGAAATGCTCTCCGCTCCCATTGATCGCCATTCAGCTATGAGCCCAGTTTCATCTTCAGAACTGATGAGTTCCAATGTCTTAAGTGACGCTCCGTTAATCTCGTATGAAACTAAATTCCAGAGCGGATTCAGAGCAGCATAATTGTAAAGATCTTCTGTGTGATAAAAAGAAGAAGAAATTCCAATAGGAGTCTTAGCTAATCCCCCTCTTCCCAGAAACAATATAACTGCGGCTATGAGTAGAGCTTGCCACCAAGGACCCCTATGTACAGATATAGTCTTTAAATTGTACAATCTGATCAATAGGACGGCCGCTATAAGAAGGATAGCAGAAATTGCCAAATCAAGGCTTGCAATGGACCTTATTCCCTTTAAGGGCTCAGCTAAATATTGAACCAATAAAAAGCTCAATTTCCCACCCCAATACTTATAAACCAAAGCATCCGTGATTGCAATACACGAAATGAGTAAGCCAATGACAATATGATAGTATCTTAAGGCTTTTAAAATGCCAGTACTCTCAGATATCAGCAAGAGGATAAAAGGGATTAATAGGATATAACTCACTGCAGAAAGATCCAAGGCCAAACCGTTGTAAAATATAGGGATCAGCTGATTAGCAGCTTGTTTAAGACTGTCGAAATTTAGGCTGACAAAAATGATCTTTGCTCCAAAAAATAATAGAACATACCAGAGATAATTCTTCAATATATATTTCCAAAGCTTCATAGGAATCTATTCATATTGCAATCTGGATGCAAGCTTCCGATACCCCTGATATAATTCATCATTTCCAAGGAAAGCAATGGTGACATACTGACCCCCTTGCTTCCCAAGCCGTTAAATATGTACATGGAAGTAAATTCTGCATGCCTACCCATCAAAGGTCTTCTGTCCTTTACCGCTGGTCTTATTCCCACCTTGTGTTCCATAATTTTGAATGGATGAGAACATATAAACCGGAGTCTAGATAAGAGTTCTTCTTTCTTCTCTTTAGTCGGCTCCAGACTCAAATCGTGATGATCATATGTAGCACCTACCCTGAATAAGTGGTCTCCCAGTGGTAAGACAAATACTCCAGAAATTCTTATGGTTTCCTGCTCTAAATCTCGACAATAGATATCCATAATTTCTCCCTTATTTGGAGTGAGTGGCAGTTCATTGAACCAAGGGTTGCCAAGCATGTCTTTGCCTTCACAAAAAACCACACTTCCATAATTTAAACCGTCATACACCCGCTTGTCTGGATCGAGTTTAGCATGTTCAAAATGCACTTGGCGTAAAGTTTTTTCGTCTCGAAATCGATTTTGAAGCGCAGATGAGAATACGCTGGTATTTAACCATCCGCCTTTGTGGACAATGAGTTTTCCATAACCCTCATTCTTTTCAAAAGAGCAATAGCCATCATATTTGGGCAGGTGTGCCTTGCTCAACCATTGATTTTGTTCTCCAGCAGTGCGAAAAATGCGTTCAATGGGCATTCGATGAAAAAACTGAGTGTTCAATTCCTTTTCGAGAATGGGATAAAATCGCTCAAGTTCTTTAAAGAATTCGTCAGCTCGCCAAGCCAGACTGTAGTACTTACCCGCAATGGGGTTAATCAATCCGGCCGCAATTGAAGTTGATCTGTTTTGCTCGGGCAGATCCATCAATATAGACTTTAAGCCCATGCTTCTTAGACGCCAGTGAAGGCTAAGACCACTGATCCCCCCGCCTACAATCAGAAAATCAGTGTATTCTGACATTCGAGCAAAAATAATACTGCTAATTTTAAGTTATTTGCGGTGATGACAAGATCTGTATTAATCGCCGTTGTTCTTATTGCTGTATTCTCCGCATGCTCAGATAGCTTTAACGACCCCAATGAAGGTTATGAGCAAATCATAGATCTCGATAAACCCGAGATTATTCCGATAAGTTTGAAAGCCGATAGTATTTATGTGGGCATAGACACCCTTCCCATTCAGATAATGTACAGAGATCTTTTACTTGAACAGATCAGTTTTAGCTTGGTTCCGACCAATGTCTCAGGACCGACCATGAGTATAAATATCAATAGAGAAGATACCACTTATCTACTGGACACCTTCTATCCTATCCCTACTTTTGACACCATTGATCTGAATGTATTGACCACATGTAAAGATTATGCCGAGAACACCTCGGTTACTTCATTCAATATTCAAGTTATTCCCTAATTGCGGTATTGGGCTTTCTTCATATTATTTACCCTTTTGTTGTCAGCCAATGCCCAGCTGCTAGATACAAGCGACGCTCACAATTATAAACCCCTAAACACCTACCTACTTTCTGAAGAGGGATTAAGGTTGATGCAGGAAGATTCAACGAGAATAGATACTAGCATGGATATGCTTGCCAGTAGTTATCTCCAACCATCTAGCCTGCCCACTTTAGATCTTGGTTTTGAAGCCAGCCCAACACTGGAACTGAAAGCACCACAGACTGCAGCCTTACAACTAGCATTGGGCTTGCAAAGTCTTGAGCACTTCTTTTATAATGAAACCCTGTATAGATACCATAGTAATAGGCCTTTTACGCGGCTAAAGTACTCTCAGGGAGCCAATGAATTCATATTTATTGAAGCCAAACACGGACAAGAGATAAGTAAGCGTCTGACCTTTGGTATTGACTATAGACGTCTAAAGAACCAAAACTTCTACTATTCCAACATTAGCAATGCAGACCGAATGCGTTTCAGCAATCTCTTCAATACAAAATTCTATACGGGCTACTATAGCAAGGATAGAAAGTATGAGATGTTGGCAGGCTTCATCTGGAACAAAAATGAAAACGTCGAGAGCGGTGG
>JAHEKB010000272.1 GCA_024638525.1 Bacteroidota bacterium | reverse complement strand
TTATAATTTCTCCGGTTCTTTCAGCGGAACCCTTGTTACATCTATGTGCTGATCAATACTCTTAAGTTCCTTCATCAATTGATCTAAATGATCAGTATCACTTACTTCGAGTATCAATCGCCCGACAAATGTACCATCCAAGGATTCAAAACTGATGGATTTCATGTTCACTTTTAGCTCTTTTGATACAATGTCAGTAACTTTCCCTACAAGACCTAATGAATCAACCCCTGTAATGGAAACAGCAGCCTCAAATTGCTCCAAAACCGGCACCTCATTGCTCCATTGCGCCTTAATGATCCTATAGCCGTATTTGGACATCAAGTTGACTGCATTTTTGCAATTGGTTCTGTGCACTTTAATCTCTCCACCTACGGTGATGAATCCCACCACCTTATCTCCGGGTATGGGATTGCAACATGGAGCGAAGGAATATTCTAGCTCTACGGTATCGTCACCTAAAATGATCTCATCCGCAGACTTCTTTCTGTTAGGATCGAAGCCTGTCCCGCTCGAACTTCTAGTTCCACTTCTACCGCTAATGCTATCATCCTTGAGTATGACTTTTAGCTTGAGTTTTTCCCGATCAATCTTATCCTTACCAATTAAATAGGTCAGTTCTAATTCATCGGGTACTTTGAAGTGGGCGACCAATTTGTTAATGTTCTCTTGATTATAATCTAGGCTTGCATTTCTAAATTTTCTCTCAAGAGCCTCTTTACCCAAAGATGCAACGGCTCTTTTTTCATCTTTAAGGCTTTGCTTGATCTTGGTCTTTGCCTTTGAAGTCACCACAAAGTCCAACCAGTCTTTACTGGGTTTCTGCTTTCCACTTATAAGAATTTCGACTTGGTCTCCATTCCTAAGTTCATAACTAAGCGGCACCAATTTGCCATTGATCTTAGCACCTAGGCATTTAGCTCCGATTTCGGTATGAATTTCGAATGCAAAGTCCAATGCCGTTGCTCCTTTAGGCAGTTTTCTCAGATCCCCATTGGGAGTAAAGACAAAAACCTCCTCGGCGAAAAGGTTCATTTTGAACTCATCAATAAAATCAACAGCATTGGTATCCTGATTGTCCAATACCTCTCTTATTCTGCTGACCCATTCATCCAAATTGCTATTGCCCTCACTTGATTCTTTGTATTTCCAATGCGCTGCATAGCCTTTTTCAGCAACCTCATCCATTCTTCGCGTTCTAATCTGGACCTCCACCCATTGACCTTTGGGCCCCATAACCGTTGCGTGTAAACTCTCGTATCCGTTGCTCTTCGGAATGGATATCCAATCTCGCATTCTGTCTGGATTGGGTTTGAAGATGCTGGTTACTATAGAGTAGACATTCCAACAATCCATCTTCTCCTCATCGGGCTTGCTGTCCAAAGTAATTCTGATGGCAAATAGGTCATAAACATCCTCGAAAGGCAGATTCTTCTTCCGCATTTTGCTCAAAATGCTGTAAATGGATTTAGACCTTCCCTTAATCTCAAAAGGAACTCCAAGATTATCCAGCTCAATCTTTATCGGTTTTATAAAAGATCGTATGTATCTATTTCTCTGCTCTTTTGTCGCATTCAGCTTCTGCTTGATCTCTTGGTAGATTACCGGCTCTACAAATTTGAGAGAAAGGTCTTCAAGCTCGGTTTTAATAGCATATAGCCCTAGCCTATGAGCCAGAGGTGCGTAAAGGAAACTGGTTTCAGAGGCGATTTTTAGCTGACCCTTATCAGACATATGTTCCAGTGTCCTCATATTGTGTAAGCGATCGCAGAGTTTTATCAGTATCACCCGAACATCATTAGCTAGGGTGAGGAGCATTTTTCTATAGTTCTCAGCTTGAGGAGAATTGGTTTCAAAAACTCCAGCAATCTTGGTAAGCCCATCGATGATGTCCGCCACCTTTTGTCCAAACATTTCAGAGATCTCATCTAAGGTGGTGTCCGTATCTTCAACTACATCATGAAGTAAGGCGCAAATGATTGATGTAGTACCCAAGCCAATTTCTTCCGCTGCAATTCTCGCCACTGCTAGAGGATGAAAGATATAGGGCTCGCCAGATTTTCGGCGCATTCCCTCATGAGCAGATAGTGCCAATTCAAAGGCTTTTCTTATCTGAGCGCCATCACCCTTTTTTCTAGACCATTTAGAAACCCTGAGTAATTGCCTATAACGATTGACTACTTCTTGATTCTCGGACCTTTCTTTCATTCAAAGAAACTAATTGCGAAGTTAGATAAAATCAGAGAATGGCTAGCGGTCAACTCATAATCTGAAGCATCAAAAAACGGGAACCTAAGCTCCCGTTTTCCTTGATTTTATAATTGTATTAACGGATCAATGTAACCGTACCCGTATAGGTATAGACTTCATCATTGAGAGCTGTTACTTTCAATTGATATGCATAAACATCTTGCTGGCATGGAGCACCGCGGAAGGTTCCATCCCATTGTTCGTTTCTGTCAGTGGTTTCGAACATGATTTCACCCCATCTGTTAAACACGATCAACTCCATATACTTCTCACCCGATATGACAGCGTGGAAGTCATCATTGGCTGCAGGACCGTGCCCGTTTGGAGTAAATGCGTTTGGAATATAAACGATCAAGTCTGGACCAACTACTACAGGATAATACGTAGAATCGCTGCATCCGTAATTGGTAGTCACAACCAATTTCACATTATAGGTAGCGGTATCAGTGTTGTAGAATGTTGTTGGATTCTGATCTGTAGATGTAGGCGGAGCTGCATCT
>JAHEKB010000001.1 GCA_024638525.1 Bacteroidota bacterium | reverse complement strand
CGTATTTCCACCAAGAGATAAGTTGGATGTATAGGTATGTGAATTGTCATTCATGATCTGAGCTGCTTCACTGATAGGCTGAAATACTTGGCCACATCCCGTGCTGAAATCAGATTCTGTTTTAATCAGGTATAAGTCATCATCTCCATTTGACCTGTAGGTTCCTCCGCTTGAAAAAATGGAATATCCAGATTCCAAAGATCTTGCAATTGCTGCACTTCCACCGTCTGTGGAATCACCTCCAAAAACAAATGTTGAGGTCAACCCTCCATTTGAGTTAAGCTCGATAGCCATGATATCACGAACGGTAGTAAATCCTTCTAAATAACCAATTACCCCCACACTTCCGTCATTGTTCACATATAGATCAGTTGCTCGGTCGTCCACTGCAGCAAAAAATGACTGACTGTAGTTTATATCACCAAAGGTATCTACTTTCATCACAAGGGCATCTTCGGACAAATCAATACTACCTTCGGTATAGCCCGCTAAATAATAATTTGCACCCTTCGCTCTTACCTTAGTAGCAACTTCCTTTGAAACGGTTCCGTAATTATTTATCCAATCCACATTGCCGTTTGCCAGTATTCGCAGCAATTGAATATCAACATCACCTGAACTGCCATTTACGATGCTGTCATTCATCGTAGTTCCTGCTATGATCAATCGATTGGCTGCATCTACATCTATACTGTACCCTTCATCATCATTAATTCCTCCATATGTTTTCGACCAGAAGAAGTTGCCGGAATTATTCAAGTTTGTGAGCAATACATTGTTTTCCAATGAGTCGATATTTATGGTTCCGGTAACATAGATATTTCCTGTATTTGCCTGAACCGCATCATGTAATCTCAATGTGCTGTCAGTCGATAGAACTTTACTCCAGCTAATAGCCCCGGAACTGTTTACCTTTAGGATTAATCCCGCATCATAATTTCCAATAAAGCCATCGCTTACAGCGGTTATTAGGAGTCCCCCATCCGAAAGTAAGGTGAGTGAGGTGGCATATTCATCTGCAGAAGTACCATAGGCATAAGCCCAGGTAACTTCACCAAGCCCGTTTGTCCGTGCCAAATAGATATCTCGATCTCCTTGCCCATAACTGCTGGTATTGGCGAGCAGATAGTAATCTCCACTAGCTACTTGAACCATGTCAACAGCCACTTCATCATCTGTCCCTCCAAGGGCATTCACAAATGATGAATTTTGAGCATTAATAGTTAAAATAGAAAGACCCAATACTAGGGTAAATAAGTGTCTCATAGAATTGCGCATTAATGGCGCAAAGTATAGAAAATTAACGATTAGAATGCCACCTATCAGCAACATTTACAGAATATTGGACAAAGTCTTTAAGGCCTTGATTATAGGCATCATTATCCAAGAGTTCACCTGTTTCAGATATGCATTGGGTGGTGAATTGAGATTCAAATTTCTTAGGTGACGTGATGCTTTGCAAATTGAATACATTGAAGATTTTGTCAAACACATAACTCAGCTGAACCGCTGGCATACGGCCTCCTCTTCCTGTGCTAACACCAACAAATGCTGCGACCTTGTTGTCAAAAATGTGACTAAAAGGCTTGCTTGCCAATTGATGTACCATATTGATAACCTCTGCACTGGGAAACCAATTGTACTCAGGAGTAAGTACTATAAGTAAGTCCGCGTGCTCAATAGAGTCTGTTAAATCTTGTTGAAAAGGACTGAGCTCATTAAAATTGAGAAAGCCCTCGTTGGCATAGGGAAGATCAAAATCTTTGAAGTCTATGATTTTGGCATTTTCGACCATTGAAGAAATGGCTTTAGCCACGCGCATAGTGTTATTATCTATCCTTGCTGAACCTGAAATAATGGTAATATTCATGAAGATTGCAACTGTTTAGCAAACAGCTTGACGTGCTTAAAGTTTCGTCCAAAATCAATAAACCACCAATTGTAATGAGGTCTGCTCTCTATAACATAACCTTCTTCATCTGTACTGATTTTGATTTTATCTGGGGGAGAAAAAATAACTTTCCTTTTCAATGTCACAGAATTCTCGCCTTCCGTTATCAGCGAGTTTCTATCATCACTTAAGGCTCCTTCCACAATATCACTCAAACTCATTGAAGATTTTACTTTAACCTTTTGCTTTGAGCGCAAATAATTTTTCAAGGGTCCTTCTCCGATTAGCTCATAGCTCAATACATGGTACATTCCCAACATGAAGCCCATAGCGAAAGCCATAAATAATCCCACATTTAGGCTATTCTGAATAAAGGTAAATCCATATTTCCACCCCCCTTGTCTGGAAAATACCAGCAATATGGTGAGTGGGGCAAACATTAAACTCAGCCTAATCACATAGTAAAGGCTCATTGTCAACTTGAATAAGAATACTTGAAAATTCATGAGAGGCACTCACTCAATATGCAATATGCCAACTTCCATTCACCGCGGTTTAACGCAAGTTTGGCATTACTTAAAGTGATTTTTTCTTTAGATAATTTATCTATTTGATTTCTAATCTCTTCTGTCTTTGGTAATTCTGTCAAACTGCCCAATAGCCCAAGTTCATTCCCCGATAGTTCTTTCGAATTTCGAATCGCTTCCGGTAGAGCATCTATACCAATTCCAAGGCTGGTAATCGGTTTGTCTAATTGAAACAGTGCGTCTCCATATGCTCTGCAATACCAACTCCCACCCATCCTAGCCACGAGGTCTACTTTCTGTTGATCAACCATAGCTTTATCGTCTAGTATAGTTTCATCCAAATGAATACAAAGCAGTTCACATATCACTAAATTTCCAGCGGCACCTTCATGTCCTAATTCCTTTACTTCCAACACCTTGCACTCCATCTGTATCGGAGATTCCGCAACCCTGTATGGCCTAATATTCTCAGATGCCACGGCAGTAAAACCGCCTTTTTCGAATTCATCTACCCCTTTTGGGTAGGGAGAACTGGTCAGGCTCATCTGGTTAACCATAGAGTAAGTAACCACATTAATAACCACTTCTGGGACATCCACCACATTGTCATATGTGTTTTTGGTTGTATTGGTTCTCCCACTCCGCGCCGGAGAAAACACCATAATAGGAGGATTAGCGCTGAATACATTGAAAAAGCTAAAAGGACTTAAATTCCTATTGCCTTTACTGTCTATTGTACTTGCAAAGCAAATAGGTCTTGGCCCAACAGAACCTAATAGGTAGTGATGAAGCTTCGGAATTTCAATCTCTTTAGGATCTATTTTAATCATTCTACTTCTTTACTAACAAAAAATGGCGCTTTTTTCCTCTTTGAACAATGATAAACTTGCCAGAAAGCAAATCCTTATCACCAAGTTCGTAGTCCCAGCCCACTTTTTCTCCGTTTACTGATACGGAGTTTTCTTTTAAGGCTCTGCTCGCTTCTTTATTGGAAGGCAGGAATTGTGTTTTGGATGATAGTGCTTCTATCATGCTCATCCCATTTACCGTTTCTACTTCAGCAATGGGCTTGCCACTAAACAAGGCCAGCACATCGCTAAATTCCAAGCTAGCAATCTTCTCTATAGAATCCGACCTAAATAAATAGTCACTCATTTCATAGACCTTTTCAAAATTGGATTCGCCATGAACCCAGCTAGTCATATACTTTGCCAATTCCTTTTGCAATGTCCTTAAATGGGGCATGTCTCGATGCTTAATAATTAAATCATCAATGACATCTTTTTCTAAGAGCGTAAAGATCTTTATATACCGCTCGGCATCCTCATCTGAAGTGTTGATCCAAAACTGGTAAAACTCATATACTGAGGTTCTATTGCTGTCTAGCCAAACGTTTCCTCCTTCAGATTTTCCGAATTTGCCGCCGTCCGATTTCGTTATTAAGGGCGAGGTAAGTGCAAATCCTTCTCCTTGTCCTTTTCTCCGGATCAATTCAGTTCCCGTTACGATATTGCCCCATTGATCGCTCCCTCCCATCTGGAGCTTCACATCCATCTCTTTCCAAAGGTGGTAAAAATCATATCCCTGCACCAATTGATAGCTGAATTCGGTAAATGACATACCGCTCTCTAGGCGATTCTTGACCGAGTCTTTAGCCATCATATAATTCACACTGATGTGCTTGCCAACATCGCGGATGAAATCTAAAAAGCCCATAGAAGAAAACCAATCGTAATTATTGACTACCAAGGCTCCTTCTTCTCCATCAAAGTTCAAAAAGCGTTTGAGTTGAGCCAATTGACCTTCCAAGTTTTTTTGAATACTCTCCGTATCCAATAACTGCCTTTCTGATTTCTTTCCAGAAGGATCTCCTACCATCCCTGTTGCTCCTCCTACCAAAACCACTGGTTGATGCCCAGAGCGTTGTAGGTGAACCAGTAGTATTATGGGCACCAGGTTTCCTATATGCAATGAGTCTGCGGTGGGATCGAACCCTATATAACCGCGCACTTTTTCCTTAGATAGTAATTCTTCTGTACCGGGAGTATCCTGATGAAACAGCCCTCTCCATTTCAGCTCTTCGACAAGATTGTAATTTGACTCAAAACTCATTTAACGAATTTTGGGCAAATGTAAGTCATGCACAGCGATGGTAAAAGATGGCTGAGCAGAGTTATTTTTGAGATGCTAAATATGGAAGTAAGAAATTCCTTCAATGACTTAAATCCTTTGACCCAAAGCAGGTATTTAGAGGTCATTAAAAATTATTTTGATTCAAGCGATTGTCCAGATATCGCTCGCAGTTCCTCCTTTCTAACTTTGGACAAATCCCATTTACTCGTCTCGGAAGGCGATGATGCAAACTCCATGTTTATCCTTCTGGATGGAGCCCTAGATGTATTTGTTAAGCGCGAAGGGAATGAGGTGAAAATCAATCAGATAAACCAAGGAGAAATCATTGGAGAAATGGCATTGATTCAGAGCAACCACAGGAATGCGACCGTCGTAACGCGCAGAAGGTCTGTTTTAATGGAACTTTCAAGGAGCGACTTTGAGCAACTAGCTCAAAGCCACCCGCGCCTGACTTACGGGCTGGCCAATGTTCTCGCTAAGAGATTGAGCAAGGCAAATGCAGCAGTCAATACTCACAACCACTTTGTTGATAGAGTGATTCACATACGGACATTTGAAGAAGGAAAGACAGCAGGGTACTGGGTTAAGGCGGTTCAACAATACTGGAAAGGAAGAAAAGAAATTGCTATTCTACATCTTGATAGCATTGAAGCTAGCAGCTTTGAATTGCTCTGCAAATTGGAATCTTCTGCCGATCATCTTTTGATCTACTCAGATAGTAAGACCACCCAAAATGTACTCAGTGAATATGCCGACAAGACCGTTATGGTCGTTCCCGAAAACTTTGAGACCTCTGACCTTGAGCCTCATATTCAGTCTCGGACTCTATACAACCAAGACCAAGCGCAACTTATAATAACTCATTCAAATGATTCTAAACCAAAGGGTTCAAAATGGACAAGTTTGTTTGACGCAAATCAGATTTTTAGGATCAAACTTGATCAATCAACTCATCTTGATCGCGCTTGTAGGGCAATTACTGGCGATTTGATTTGTTTGGTGCTCGGAGGCGGGGGTGCTCATGGTCTTTCAACGATTGGCGTTCTTAAAGCCTTTCGCAAGCACGAGGTTCCAATAGACATCATTGGAGGCACTAGTATTGGGTCAATACTTACGGCAGCCATTGCCAATGACTGGGATTTCGAGTATATCAGAAAGAATGTTCGATCGGACATAAGTCAAAACAACCCTCTCAATGATTATACCTTGCCATTGGTTGCACTTTTAAAGGGTCGACGACTGAGAAAAGTATTGCAAAAGCATTTCGACCAAGATGTGATTAATACATGGAAAAATTGCTTTGTAGTTGCGGCCAACCTCTCCACGTCCGAGACTGAAATAATTGAAACTGGCCCCTTGGACTTAGCCATACTCTCCAGCATTTCAATTCCAGGTATTTTACCGCCAATACTGCACAAAAACAGCTTGCTCGTAGATGGGGGTGTTGTTAACAACTTGCCGGTTGATATTATGGCTCATAAATACAAGGGAAAAATCATTGCGGTGGATGTTGTTAGTCAAAAAAAGCGAAGCATCACACGACACTATCGACTCGGTAACCTTGGATTAATAAAGAGATTCTTCGGTTTTCCCAATTCAAATTACATTCCTGGTTTAATGAATACGGTAATGAAATCCATTACCTTATCAAGCGCTGAAAAGACCCCTAAAAAGCAAAGCCTGTCAGACATTTACTTGAGCCCGCGAACAAAAAAGGGATTTCTGGAGTGGAAGGCCTTTGATGACTTTGTATTAGAAGGATACAACCATACTCTTGGGGTGCTTAATCAAGAAGACCTCAAAGAGAAGTTGGGATTACCCGAGGACAAATCAAATCCATAAATTGCGCCCATGTCTCAAGACAAAAAACTGTTCCTCCTAGATGCCTACGCGCTTATTTTCAGAGCATACTATGCCTTCATTCGAAATCCACGGATAACCAGCTACGGCATGAACACCAATGCTATATTTGGCTTCACAACCACCCTGTTAGATGTGCTTGAGAACCAGAAACCAAGCCATATTGCCGTGGTCTTTGACCACAAATCTGAGAATATCCGCAAGCAAGAATATCCAGAATATAAGGCCAATAGAGATGAGACGCCTGAGGATATTGTCAGGTCTGAACCGTATATAAGAAAAATTATTGAGGCCTTTAATATTCCAATATTGGAAAAGGAGGGTTATGAAGCAGATGATGTCATAGTTACTCTGGCCAAGGAAGCTGAAAGACAGGGTTTCACTACCTATATGATGACCCCGGATAAGGATTTTGGACAAGCGGTAACAGAAAAGATATTGATGTACAAACCTGCCAGATCTGGCAATAAAGCAGAAGTATGGGGTCCAGATGAAGTTTGCCAGCGCTTTGGCTTGCAAAACACCGCTCAAGTAATAGACCTGTTGGGCTTAATGGGTGACAAGGTGGACAACATCCCTGGTGTCCCCGGAGTCGGTGAGAAAACTGCAGCGAAGCTTTTGGCTGAATACGGTAGCATGGAAAGCCTCTATGAAGACACTTCTGGGCTCAAAGGCAAGTTAAAGGAGAATATAGACGAGAATAAAGAATTGGCATTCCTGTCTAAGAAACTTGCAACTATTATTGATGATGTACCCGTTGAATTCAACCAGAAATCCTTGGTTATGGACGAGCCAAACAAAGAGGCACTCAATGGCTTGTTTCAAGAATTGGAATTCCGAACCCTGGGCAAGCGATTGTTGGGTGACCAAATGGGGGCCGGAATGGCTGTGCAAGGCGATCTCTTTGGAGCTGAGCCTTCAACTGGCAGCAACGGACAAGAAACGGTTGCAGAAGTCACTGCACTCAAAACCATTGAAACGGTTGAGCATGAATATATTCTAATTCAGTACCAGAAAGAAGCACAGGAACTTGCAAATCTTTTGGCTACAAAAAGCAGTTTTTGCTTTGATACAGAAACTACGAGTCTGGACAAATTGGAGGCTGAAGTGCTTGGTCTAGCTTTATCATTTGAAAAGCAAAAAGCATATTACGTGGCTTTACCCCGTGAATTTGACAAATGCAAAAAGATACTCGCGATATTTCAGGATGTATTTGCCAATCCGCAAATACAGAAAATTGCTCAAAACATCAAGTACGACTTGATGGTATTGCATAAATACGGTATACGCATCGAAGGGCCCATGTTTGATACTATGTTGGCTCACTATCTCATCGAGCCCGATCAACGACACGGCATGAATGCCCTCTCCGAGAAATACCTTAATTACAAGCCTGTTTCTATCGAAACACTTATAGGAAAGAAAGGGAAGAATCAATTGAGTTTTGAAAGTGTAGAGTTGGATAAGGCCAAAGAATATGCGGCGGAAGATGCAGATATCACTCTACAGCTAAAGGAGGTTCTGGCTCCTAAACTAAAAGAGCTAGAACTGGAATCCTTATTTACCGATGTAGAAATCCCCCTGGTGAAAGTACTGGCCAGCATGGAAATGGAAGGGGTAAAAGTGGACAGGGAGTTCTTGGATAATTACAGTGCGGAATTGGGACATAACCTCATTAGCCTTGAAAAGGAGATACACGAATTGTCATCGTCTAATTTTAACATTTCCAGCCCTAAACAATTGGGTGAAGTGCTTTTCGATGTCCTGAAACTTGACCCAAAGGCCAAGAAAACAAGAACGGGTCAATACAAAACAGACGAAGACACACTTAAAAAGTTAGCAGACAGCCATGAAATGGTACAAAAGGTTCTGGATTACCGCCAAATTCAAAAGCTGAAATCGACCTATGTAGATGCACTGCCAAAACTAATCAAGGAATCAACGGGGAGAGTTCACACCAGCTTTGCTCAAGCAGTTGCTGCCACTGGTCGGTTGAGCAGCAACAATCCAAATCTGCAAAATATTCCCATCAGGACCGATATGGGAAGAGTAGTCCGCAAGGCCTTTGTTCCGAGAGATGACAACCACCTTCTTATTGCAGCGGATTACTCTCAAATTGAACTTAGGGTAGTGGCTTCGGTAGCTGAAGATCAAGGGATGATGGAAGCTTTTCACGCGGGTATTGATATCCATGCAGCAACTGCAGCTAAGGTGTTTGGTGTTGAGGTAGAAGAAGTAAGTAAGGAGCAACGCTATAGGGCTAAAAGCGTGAATTTTGGGCTCATCTACGGACAAGGCGCCTTTGGTTTATCTCAAAATTTAGGGATCAGCAGAACAGAAGCAAAAGAGCTTATTGATGCCTATTTTGAACAGTTCCCAGGCATACGCTCTTACATGGACAAGACCATAGACTTTTGCAGAAAGAATGGCTATGTCAAGACCTTATTGGGCAGAAGACGTTACATCCCGGACATCAATTCCAACAACAGGACAGTAGTCGGTTTCGCAGAAAGAAATGCCATTAATGCCCCCATCCAAGGCTCTGCAGCTGATATGATCAAAGTAGCGATGATCAACATTCAAGAGCTGCTTGAGAAGAGCAAGACAAAAACAAAGATGATTCTTCAGGTGCATGATGAATTGCTCTTTGATGCTCACAAGGATGAGATTGATGAACTGGGGCCTCAAATCATTGCAATGATGGAAAAGGCCATGCCACTTAAGGTTCCCGTTCTAGTGGAGATGGGGCAAGGTTATAATTGGTTAGAAGCACACTAATAAATTCTTCTTCTCAACGGTCAGAATTCAGCCCTCCTGTCTATGTTTGCGCCAATGTCAAAAGTCTATTTCGCTTCTGATTTTCATTTGGGCTCTCCCAATTACCATAGTTCATTAGAGCGAGAGAGGAAAGTGGTGAGATGGCTCGACCAAATAAAAGAGGATGCAGATTCAATTTTTTTAGTAGGAGACATTTTTGACTTTTGGTACGAATACAAGACCGTAGTTCCAAAATACTACACCCGACTTTTAGGTAAAATTGCTGAATTGACGGATGCCGGAATTCAAGTCTACTTTTTTAAAGGCAATCACGACATGTGGACTTTTGATTATCTCAGCTCAGAGATAGGGGTCAGCATTGTAGATGAAGAATGGATAGGGGTAATCGACGGAAAGAAAATATTTGTTCATCACGGGGATGGGCTTGGACCGGGCGATTTGAAGTACAAATTCATCCGTTCCGTTTTTAGAAGCAGATGGGCCATTTGGTTATTTCATCGCCTCCACCCGAATTTCGGTATAGGATTGGCGCAATTCCTTTCCAAAAGGAGCAGGGCGAAGAACTTCAAAGAAGACCAAAACGACATCCCCTTAGACCAGGAATTTCAATATCAGTTTGCCCTGAAAAATGAGGAAAAGAACCCATGCGATTATTATATTTTTGGTCATAGGCACAAACCCAGAAATGTACCATTGAAAGAAAACTCGCGTTTTATAAATCTGGGTGATTGGGTGAACCACTTTACTTATGCTAAAATTGACAACGGACAACTTGAACTGGAGAATTATACTGATATCGCTAATTAGCCTGCCCCTATGGGCCTTGGCAGACATTTCCTTGGACAGCAATATTGTCATTAATTGTATGACTGTTGATGCCAAAGGAAATTACTATATAGCAGATCAAAAGAACACCCTCTATAAGTATGACAAGAGCGGAAATCTAATTACCCGAGTCAACTCTAAATTATACGGAACCGTCTATTCCATTGATTGCAGCAATCCCTTTGAACTCTACGTGCACTACAAAGACCAGAATAAGGTGGTGTTCTTAGACAATATGCTGAACCAGAGAGGAGAGTTGGATCTCAGTTCTTTTGGTTACGGAAATATAAGTGCCATTGCCCGAACATTCGACAATCAACTTTGGCTGTTTAATGCCACCGAGTTTGAACTTATGAAAGTCTCTAAAGCCGGTGAAATATTAAGTCGCAGTGGTCAACTGTCTGCATTTGTTTCCAGTGGTTTGTCTCCATACTCTATCAAAGAATCGGGCAATCAGGTTTATCTGGCCGACTCATCTGCAGGAATCCTAATTTTTGATATGTTCGCTACCTATAGTAAGACAGTTGCGCTATATGGCTCCACAGCATTCGATGTGAATGGCAATCAGCTGCTATTGCAGAAAAGCAACCACTCGGTCTTTATTTACAATATGCGTTCATTCACTTCAAATACCATCGCCATCCCCTCTGATCACAAGCTGAGAGATTTGGCCTTTAAACCAGAAGGTCTGGCCTATGCTTTGAATCACCAAATCATTGAAATTCAATTTAGGTAGGCTTGCATTTATATCTTTGCACGCTAGATAGATGCTAGAAAAATTAGAGGCCATACACGCCAGATTTATTGAATTGGAACAGTTGCTGAGCTCTCCTGAGGTTGCATCTGACATGGACAAATTCAGCAAACTCAACAAAGAGTACAGCGACCTAAAGGAACTTGATCAAAAATACTTTGAGTACAAGAATCTTTTGGCTAATCTCAAAGAGGCACGAGAACTCCTGGAAAGCGAAACCGATGCTGAAATGAAAGAAATGGCCAAAGAGGAGTACGAAGATCTCAACAAAAAGAGGCCCGAAATTGAGGATGAAATTAAATATCTTTTGATACCCAAAGATCCCGAAGATGATAAAAATGCCATTGTTGAAATTCGCTCTGGAACCGGTGGTGACGAAGCAAGCCTTTTTGCCGGGGATTTATATAAAATGTACGATCGTTTCTGTGCTGATCAGAAGTGGAGCACTGAATTATTAGAAGTAATGGAGGGGACCGTCGGCGGTTTCAATAAAATATCGTTTAAAGTGAATGGTCCAGGAGCTTATGGTGTTCTCAAGTTTGAATCCGGTGTTCACCGAGTGCAGAGGGTGCCTGAGACAGAATCACAAGGCCGAGTACATACTTCGGCTGCAACGGTCGCTGTACTTGCAGAAGCAGATGAAGTAGACGTCAAACTCGACATGAAAGATGTACGTAGAGATACATATCGATCTTCAGGTGCAGGCGGACAGCACGTCAATAAAACCGAATCAGCCGTTAGGTTGACTCATATTCCTTCGGGAATTGTCGTAGAATGTCAAGATGGACGATCCCAACACAAAAACTTTGACAAAGCACTCTCCGTTTTGCGTTCAAGACTATTTGAAGCCGAGCTTTTGAAAAAACAGGAAGAAGTTGCTAAAACTAGAAAGACCTTAGTTTCGACCGGAGATCGCTCGGCAAAAATCAGAACCTACAACTTTCCACAAGGAAGGGTAACTGATCACAGAATAAATCTTACTATGTACAATCTACCCGCGGTTTTGAATGGAGATATCCAGGAATTCATCGATCAACTGAAAATGGCGGAAAATGCCGAAAAACTCAAATTTGGTGGCATGAATTAATGCACTGTATGCTGTTTATATTTTGTGGGCTAATTCAGTAAACCACAAGAAGTCCAGTTCATGGCTGCTTCTACTTTTGCCTCTTAGATTTCACTATGAGATTTCAAGCGATAAACCAAGCACAACAAAGGGAGGTTGTGCACCCCAAATCATCTGAACACTCCATCCCAAAACTCTTTGCTACCAACGTATTCAATGATGATGAGATGAAAAAGCATTTGAGTAAAGAGGCCTATATAGCTGTTTCCGTAGCCATTAGAGACGGTATCTCAATCAACCGAGATATGGCCTCACATATTGCGGACGGCATGAAGAGATGGGCCATAGAACGCGGTGCCTCTCATTATACACATTGGTTTCAACCCCTTACGGGTGCGACTGCTGAGAAACATGATTCCTTCTATGATGGAAAAGATGGACAAGCCATCGAAAAGTTCTCGGCCAGCAATTTGGTTCAGCAAGAGCCAGATGCTTCTAGTTTGCCTAGTGGTGGATTGAGAAACACTTTTGAAGCAAGAGGCTATACAGCCTGGGACCCTACATCCCCTGCATTTATCTATGAGAATTCTACGGGATCTACCTTGTGTATACCCACGGTATTTGTGTCTTACAATGGTGAAGCGCTAGATTATAAAGCCCCACTTTTGAAGTCAGTTCAATTTCTCGATGAGCAAGCGACGGCCGTATGCCAATTCTTTGATGAGGCCATTACCTCTTGTAGGGCGTCCTTGGGTATAGAGCAAGAGTATTTTTTGGTGGATAAAGCACTTTTCAATTCCAGACCAGATTTAATTCTCTGTGGCAGGACCCTTGTGGGTCATGCACCCGCCAAAGGTCAACAAATGGAAGACCACTATTTTGGAAGCATTCCAGACAGGGTCTTCAACTATATGTACGACTTTGAATTGGAGTGCATGAAACTTGGCATACCCTTGAAAACCAGACACAATGAAGTTGCTCCTGGCCAATATGAATGCGCTCCGCTTTATGAAGAAGTGAACCTTGCCGTTGATCACAATCAGCTCTTGATGGATCTCATGGATGAAGTGGCTCACCGCCATGGATTCAAGGTTCTACTTCACGAAAAGCCATTTGCCGAAATCAATGGATCTGGCAAACACAATAATTGGTCGGTGATTACAAATACGGGTGTCAATTTGCTTTCGCCTGGCAATAATCCAAACTCCAACCTGCAATTCCTGACCTTTTTCATCAATACCATTAAAGCTCTACACGATTCTGCAGATATTGTCAGAGCGAGTATTGCTTCGGCTGCTAATGATCACCGCTTAGGTGCGAACGAAGCACCACCGGCGATTATCTCTGCTTTCATTGGTTCTACGCTCACTCAAGTCTTGAATGACTTTGAGAATGGAACAAGCAATACAGATGACGAAAATGAGAATAGGACTATAAACATTGGAAGCATACCGGAAATATTGGTAGACAATACAGACCGAAACAGAACTTCACCTTTCGCATTTACCGGAAACAAATTTGAATTGAGGGCCGTGGGTTCCTCAAAGAACTCTGCACAACCTATGACGGCATTAAATTCTGCAGTAGGACATCAACTGAAGACATTCAAGGCTGCTGTAGATGCAAGGGTAAAATCTGGAGAAGACCAAAGATCAGCGATCATAAGTGAGCTCAAACAAGCATTATCAGATTCGAGAAACATCCTTTTCGAAGGAAACAACTACGGTGATGCTTGGGTTGAAGAGGCTGTAAAAAGGGGATTGAGTAATATTAAGAACACCCCAGAATCATTAGACGCTTATGTATCTGAGCAGGCATTGTCGGTATTTGTTGGGAATGGCATATTCTCAAATGCTGAACTCCATGCACGCCTAGAGATAATGCAAGAAGAATACACCAAGAAAATTCAGATTGAGGGACGGGTGCTGAATGAGTTGATATACACCTACGTAATTCCTTCCGCGCTGAATTATATCGGAAGGTTGTCTTCGAACATTAACAGCATGAGTGCCGCTGGTGTGGACGCCGGTTCCGCTCAAAAAGAACTCTTGACAACCATTACCCAACACATAGATAAGGCCAAAGAACTTGTAGATAAAATGACCGAAGCAAGAAGATTAGCCAACAAGATAGACGACAGCCGTAAGCAGGCAGTCACTTATTTCGAAAAAGTGAAATCCTCTTTTGATGAAATAAGGTATCATGTTGACAAGCTTGAGCTTCTCGTTGATGATGAGTTATGGAAACTTCCCAAGTACAGGGAAATGCTATTCATCCGCTAAGCATGGAGAAACTACTATCTAACCCCCTGGTTTCCAGGGGGTTTTTTGTGCTTGGAAGTTTTATTTGGTTTTAGATATAGAATTTTTGATTTTTGACGTTTCTATAAGACATCCATGTCCCCAACCATGCTAAGACATTATAAATCAACCCTTTTCCTAGCTTCCGTTCTTTTTGTGCTCGCTTCTTGCGGTGTTAACATGAAGAAAGCAGACCATGCTTTTGACGGAAAGGAGTATGCCGTAGCTGCTTCTTACTACGTCGAAATTGCCAATGAGTCTGATGATAGAGCTGAAAAGCAAAAGGCTGTTTTTCAAGCAGCAGAATGTTATCGGTTGAATCACGATTCCAAGCGCGCTGAAAAAATGTTCGAACGCGCAATCAAGTATGGAGTAAAGGATCCCATCGTCATATACCGCTTGGCCGAAGCTCAAAAACAGCAAGGTAAGTTCGAAGAAGCCTTGGTCAACTTCAAGAAATATCAAAAAGAGGTACCCGGTGATGAAAGAGCCGAAACCATGATTCAAGGATGCGAGTCGGCACTAAAGTGGAAAGAAGAAAGAACCCGCTATACGGTAGAAGAATTTAAACCGGCAAATGAATCAGCCTCAGACGACTTCTCACCCATGTGGTCGGACAGGCGACAAAAAACCATCATGTTTACCTCAGATAGAGAAGATGGAAGAAGCAAGGAAAATTACGCGTGGACCGGCAGATATCACACGGATGTTTGGTTGTTGAAGATGGAAGGAAAAAGAGGCAAGGAAAAGTGGGGTCAGCCAACAGTAGTTGAAGGACTTAACACAAAATACAACGATGGTGTTATTGCATTTAACAAGAGATACTCCAAAATGTATATCACCCAATGTAACGGTGAAGATGGCAAAGAACCCAATTGCAAGATTTTCGAAGCGCGCAAAGTGGGAACTGGATATACCATGGAGGAGGAGCCTCTGGATTTCTGCAAAGATGAAGGCGACAACAGATGGAATTATGGACATCCAACCTTATCATCCGACGACAAGACCATGTTCTTCGCCTCAGATAGACCAGGCGGTTATGGAGACACTGGAGCAGTCAACCCAACAAAGGACATCTGGATGGTAACTTATGTTAGAAGAGGAAGAACCTGGAGTGATCCTATAAATCTCGGTCCTCAGATCAATACTGAAGGAAACGAGATGTTCCCGTATATGCATTCTGACGGTTCACTGTATTTTTCATCGGACGGACATCCGGGAATGGGTGCATTGGACATCTTCTACTCATCAAAAAGCGGAGAAGGCCCTTCTGATTGGAATGTCCCTACTAATATGAAAAGTCCTATCAATTCATCCTTTGATGATTTTGGGATCATTATGGAGCCGACCAAGGAAGACGGTTATTTTACTTCGAACAGAAAGAAAGAAAAAGACGATATCTATGAATTCCACATGGAGCCTATTGTCTGTACACTCAAAGGTCAAGTGACGGACTGTGATAGCGGAACGGCCATATCAGAAGCGGTCGTTATCATCAGCAACAATATCGACACTAATAAAATAAGGCTTTTGACCGATGAAAAGGGTTATTATGAAACACCTCTGAACATCAATACCAATTACACCATAGAGGTGAGTAAAAGAGCGGACTACTATTACGATGCTAAACCTCAATACGTAAGCACCCAAGGTGTTGAAAATTCCCTGGATTGCCAACACATAAAGGATTTCTGCCTAGAAAACACATGTAATGATGTCTTTGTACTTCCCATCTACTATGATTTGGACGAGTCCTTTATTAGGGATGATGCCAAGCCCATATTGGATGATCTGATCACCAAATTGAAGACCTATCCAAAAATGAAAGTCGAGCTCGGTTCACATACGGATTGTAGAGCAGATTTCGAATACAACAGAGCACTGTCGCAAAGAAGGGCTGATTCTGCCATTGCGTACTTGATCAACAATGGCGATATAAATCCTTTTAGACTAGAAGCTCGGGGCTACGGAGAATCACAATTGGTGAATCACTGCGAGTGCGAGGGCAACAGAAGAGTAGATTGTACTGAAGATGAACACCAACAAAATAGGCGTACTACTGTCAAGGTTGTGAACTGTAACTTCGATGTGCTGTCTATAGGAATAGATTATGAATTGAGGAACGATTCCGCCCTTTTGGGTAAGGGATCTATCTATAGTCCTTATCTGCTTACTCAACAACGTCAATATATCATTGATACCAAAGGAAACATCGACAGTTTCCTTCAGGCAAGAGAATTAGAAGAGCAAATGGCGCAAGCCCAAGCCGACAGTATAGCGCTTATGGAGAAATACGATGTGATCCCAATGACTACATCAAGAGGGGAAGGTAGTATCTATGCATACGTAGGCCGTAAAAAATTGAAGTTGATGTTCAATGGTGAAGAGCGAAGAACACTGATCTCTCAAGACGTGGTCGTTCAATTGCTCAATGGTGGACAAATTACAACTGCTAATTTCAAAGACGGCGATAAAAAAATCAAGCTTCCAAATGGCATGAAGGTTTATAGCACTTCATTTACCATCCCGGAGATGAAGATAGGAGATTTGGTCTTTGCCAATGTTAGATGTAAGATGACCGAAGAGCGAACTAAGCTTGTACTTGGATATAATACCTTCAACGACTACGAAGATTTTGAGATCAAAGAAGGTACAATCTGGTTACTAAAAGAACCTGAATAGGAAAACATTGAGTAGGTACGAAAAACGTGGAGTATCCTCACAAAAAGAGGATGTTCACAAGGCCATATCCAACATTGATAAAGGTCTATTTCCCAATGCATTTTGTAAAATAGTAGAGGACTACATGGGTCAAGATCCATTGTATTGCAACATTATGCACGCCGATGGAGCGGGGACAAAATCTTCATTGGCATACATCTATTGGAAGGAAACTGGTGATATCTCAGTTTGGCGAGGCATAGCCCAAGATGCATTGGTCATGAACTTGGATGACATTATCTGTACAGGTGCCAGCGGACCCTTCTTATTGTCTAATACCATAGGAAGAAACAAACACTTAATACCTGGTGCCGTGATCAAAGAGGTAATTGAAGGCTTTGAGTCTTGCATTGAGACCTTATCCGAGCACGGGGTTGAAATGAGCTTTACAGGTGGAGAAACTGCAGATGTGGGAGATTTAGTTAGAACCCTCATTGTCGATTCTACGGTCAGTTGCCGCCCGCTTCGCTCTGAGATCAAAGAAGTTGATATACAAGCTGGAGATGTGATTGTTGGCTTCAGTTCATACGGGCAAGCGAGCTATGAAACAGAATACAATGCCGGCATGGGTTCTAATGGCTTGACCAGCGGCAGACATGACCTTTTGGGACATCAGTATTACGAAAAATATCCAGAATCATTTGATCAAAATACGGAAGAAGACTATGTCTACTCTGGAAATTTCAGTCTGACAGATCAGCTGGAAGGCACAAAAGTTAACATTGGAAAAGCTTTATTGTCTCCAACAAGAACATATGCCCCATTGCTTCTTCCTATCCTACAAGATCAAAAATTGAGCAATGCCATTCACGGAATGATTCATTGCACTGGTGGTGCACAAACCAAGGTGATGAAGTTTTTAGACAAGCCATTGCGCATCATTAAAGACGATCTTCTAGCTATTCCTCCTCTATTTAAAACCATACAAGAGACCACAGGAACAAGCAGCAAGGAGATGTTCGAAGTATTTAATATGGGTCATAGGCTTGAGATCTATTGCGACCCTTCCGCGGCATCAGAGCTCATCCAGAGGGCTAATACGTTGAAAATTGAAGCAAAGATCATCGGGCGTTGCGAGTCTTCAGACAGCAAAGAACTGTTTATCAATGAAGTGTCATATTAAGGCGGGCTTTTGTAAAGCGCATAATTATGACTTTTTTAGTTTTCTCAAAACCTTATCTTTGGGCTCGATTATAGATTTACGACAATGAAAAAACTATCATTACTTTTACTTATAGCAAGCGTAGCGCTATTCAGCTGTAAAGACGAAGAAGGAGGAAACGGTTCCGATGGAGGATCAACTGCCCCTACTTCTTACACCCAACAAGTTCTATTGGAATATTTCAGTGGTGCATGGTGTCAATTCTGCCCAGACGGGAAGGTTTATTCAGATAACCTCGAGTCAAAATATGGAGCAGCCGTTTCAACTGTAGTTTATCACCTTGGTGATGCTATGGACAATATCTTCGATGACGAAATCGATGACACTTATGCTGCTGGTTACCCAACAGGTATGATCAACAGAATCGGTGGATCTGCTGTTAATAGAGGAACCTGGGACGCTTCTACTCAAGCGGTATTGCAAGAAGTTGCTAAATGTGGTCTTGCTTTAGATGCAAGCGACAAAAGCGGAACTACCTTGAACTTAAAAGTAAAATTAGGTATAGGTGGAGCAGATATGCCAGCCGGTAACTACTTCTTGACCGTATTGGTTGTTGAAGATGAGATGACTGGTTCAGGTACAGGATGGGATCAAGCTAACTACTACAATGGAGTTAGTGGCCATGCTTATTATGGTAAGGGTAACCCTATCCGAGGTTATGTTCACACCAATGTTGTAAGAAACGTTTTAAGTGCAGCTCTTGGAGACAAGATTTCAGCTGAAGCACTTACTGCAGGTAGCTTGACTGAATTTGCATTCAGCACTAACCTAGCTGGTCTAGGAGATGATCTTGACATTGTCGCATTCATTTCTGAAACTACTAATAACTTGCAGAATCCTTCACTTTCTTCTTCTTTCGTGTACAACGTACAAAGAGTTGCAGTTGGTGCTAACCAAGATTTTGATTAATACTTAAAATACTATGAAGATAGCCTCGCCTTCGGGCGGGGCTTTTTTTATGGAAAAAAAGGACTTAAGACAGCTAAACCTCGAGGCTTTGGAGACGCTGGTTGCAGATTACAAGCAGCCGAAATTCAGAGCAAAGCAGATTCACGAATGGCTCTGGAATAAATCTGCGCGCGACATTGAACAGATGAGCAATCTTCCCAAAGATTTTCGAGCTCAACTCCAAGATCAATATAACATCTTTCCAATAAGTATTGCGAATCACCAAATAAGCAGTGATGGAACCATAAAATATGCCTTTAGACTACATGATGGTTTTTTGGTAGAAGGTGTTCTTATCCCTTCAAAAGACAGAGTAACGGCATGTATTTCATCTCAAGTGGGCTGTAGCCTGAGCTGCACATTTTGCGCAACTGGGTTTTTGAAGAGAGAGCGGAATCTCCGGGCAGATGAAATCTACGACCAAGTAGCACTTCTCAGAGCGGAGTCTGAAGAAAAATACGGCCGTCCATTAAGCAATGTAGTGCTCATGGGTATGGGAGAACCACTGCTCAACTATGCCAATGTACTTAACGGCATCAAGCACATTACGGCTCAAGATGGATTGAACATGTCCCCTAGCCGTTTTACCCTTTCAACCGCCGGCATTTCTAAAATGATTAAAAAGCTAGGTGACGATGAGGTGAGGTTTAATTTGGCTCTATCTCTTCATTCTGCTAACAATGAAAAGCGAAGTAAAATCATGCCTATCAACGATAGCAATCCACTGGAAGATCTCGTTGAAGCCCTAAACTATTTCTATGCTAAAACAGGAACAAGGGTAACCTTGGAATACTGTGTGATCAATGATATCAATGATCATCCAGAAGAAGCTGAAGAGTTGGTCGCTTTTGCCCGAAAGATAAAGTGCAAGGTCAACCTCATTGAATACAATCCCATTGATCAAGCAGATTATGAAGCGAGCTCAACTCAAAAGCTAGAACGCTTTAAAAGCTATTTAGAGAGCCGTAAGATCATTGTAAACATCAGGAGAAGTAGAGGAAAAGACATAGACGCTGCTTGTGGGCAATTGGCCAATAAGCTAAGCTAGAAACAATTCTCTTTCTTCTGGACCCGGGACTCGACAATTATCTTTCTTGCCAAACCACTTATAGCGATTTCGTGCTATCCATCGGTATAATTGATTTCGCCAGCTTTTGGGAACAAATCGCCCGTAGGTCAATATCTTGTAAGGCCACTTAATATCCTTGGCTATCTCAATCACCGCATCTGATTCGAGGAAGGTCTCTCCTTTTTTAAAGAGAATAACCGTATCCTTCTCCACATCTAAGCTGGTTAAATTGTTCAATTTAGCAAACTCCGACTCGAGATTTGCATACTTAAATATCCTGTTCGAATCGATTCGAATCAAGAGGTCAATGCTTCTATTGCACAAGTTGCAATAACCGTCAAAGAGCACTACCGGAGATATGTCATGTTCGTTCTTCAGGAATTACAAAACTATTGCTTACCAAAAGAACATGAATCCTTCTTCATTGTTTAGCTCCAAAGGACTCAAATAAATACTTTTGCGCCATGGCCAAGATCTCGATAGACCTCACAAGCGGAACCATTGAAAAGTCACCTTCAGTTATAGGTATAGATCTTGGCACAACCAATAGCCTTATCGCTACTGTCGACTCTGAAAGTGGTAAAGCATTCTGCATTACCAAAGAGGGCAAAAGCATAGTACCCTCTGCCCTGCATTTTGGTGAAAATATATCCGTTGGGCATGAGGCGATCGAAAAAATGATCCAAGAGCCGGAAAATTGCATTTACTCTGTTAAGCGGCTCATGGGTAAATCATACCAAGACATAGAAGCCAATAAAGACTATTTCAATTATGAACTCATAGACGAAGGAGAAGAACGCCTGATTAAAATACGAATACAAGGTAAACAATACAGTCCAATTGAGTTGTCAGCGCTTATACTAAAAGAGCTTAAGAGGGTGGCGGAAGAAAAACTTCAAAATGAAGTCAAAAAAGTAGTTATTACCGTTCCGGCCTATTTTAATGATTCTCAAAGACAAGCGACGAGAGATGCGGGAAAATTAGCCGGTCTTGATGTTCTGAGGATTGTCAATGAGCCAACAGCTGCTAGTCTTGCCTATGGAATTGGATTGAAAGCGGATGAAGCAAGAACAGTTGCTGTTTACGACTTAGGAGGAGGTACGTTCGATGTATCCATTCTGTCTATTCAGCATGGGATCTTTGAGGTACTGAGTACCCATGGTGATACTTTTCTAGGGGGAGATGATTTTGATCGTGCTATCGTTAAAGAGTGGATATTGGTTCATGATTTTGGACAACTCAGTATTTCTGAGAGACAATTATTGAGATTGACTGCTGAAAAAGCAAAAGTGGAGCTTAGCGAAAAGAAACACTTTAGAACAGATTTGACTATAGGAGGCTCAGAACTAACGCTTTCTCTAAGTCGTGATCGCTATACTGAGTTGATTAAACCTGCGGTGGACCGCACCATAGAGGCTTGTAGCTCTGCATTAAAAGATGCCGATCTCAATACCTCGGCAATTGATGAAGTGGTCTTAGTTGGAGGAAGTGTCAGAAACCCGCAGGTAAGGAAAGCTGTTTCATCATTTTTTAACCAGTCAAGCATTAATGATAGTATAAACCCTGATGAAGTGGTGGCCATTGGTGCTGCCATTGAGGCTGATATCCTTGCGGGTAATCGCAAAGATCTTCTTCTGCTTGATGTAAGCCCTTTATCGCTTGGTATTGAGACCTTGGGAGGTCTAATGGATGTTATCCTTCCGAGAAACTCCAAAGTCCCTCAGAAGGTAGCCAGGCAATACACTACATCCGTAGATGGCCAAATCAACTTAAAAATCAATGTATACCAAGGTGAGCGCGAATTGGTTCGTGACAACAGATGTTTAGGTGAATTTGAGCTCAGAGGAATTCCGGCTATGCCAGCAGGCCTTCCAAAAATAGAGGTGAAATTCATGTTGGATGCAGACGGCATTCTGAAAGTTAGTGCCGTGGAATTGCGTTCTGGCATAAAGCAAGAAGTAAAATTGGAACCTCAATACGGATTGAGCGACAAAGAAGTTGAAGAGATGCTAAAGGCAAGCATTGACCACGCATCTGAAGATATGGACCAGCGTTCCTTGGTCGAAGCGAAAACAGATGCCCAACAACTGATTTACAGCATGAATAAATTCATTGAAGACAATAAACATTTGATGAATGAAGGAGAAATCAGCAAAATCAACGAGCTCAAGGACGAAATTGCAAAGGCCATTGATGCTAAAGACAAGGACCTTATCGTTAATAGCTGTGACGCACTGAATGAATACAGTCGTCAATTTGCAGAAAAAGCAATGGATGAGACGATAGCCAAAGCACTTAGAGGCAAAAAGATACAATGATGAAGTTGTTGCATATCCCTATTCTTATTACACTTTTTGCCACTTCAGCATTTGGGCAAGCTGCGAGCAATAAAAACTATAAACTAGGTATAAAGACAGCTATAAATCTTTCTTCTCTCCAAGGCACTGAATTGAAAAACCCAAGCTTGAGGTTTGGCTATTCTGCAGGAGCTTATTACCGTCAAGAGCTCAGTAAAAAATACCATTTTCAAGCGGAGCTCTTGGGCAATTTCAAAGGTTCGCATTTTAAAAATGGTGATGGAGAGTACAACAGTATTGCCACCTTTTATGTCGATTTTCCTTTGCTTTTAGCTCGAGAATTAGGCAGTGAAGACAAAATGATATTACTGGGCCCGCAGATAGGTTTCTTAGGCCTATCGTCCATGTATTTGGTTCGCAATTCGAAATCTCACACCAATGATGTGGGTTTGAGGCCTATGGCCATCGATGCCTGTCTTGCTTATCAGCAAGTTGGGGTAGTTGCTGGATGGCAATTGGGTGTAAAATACGGTCTATTGAATATTAATAAAGACCTATTCTTTGAAGACATTAATCCACCAACAGGTAATGGCGGCACCATCTATTCCCTCAGCTTAGAGCTAGGGCTTATCTTTTAGAAAATGACGATTATAATTCGTCTTGATTGAAGAAATAATCATCGGTCGACGGATATTCAGACCAAATTTCCTCTATGGTTTCAAATGGTTCACCGTCATCTTCCAATTCCTGTAGGTTTTCTACTACCTCTAGCGGAGCTCCTGTTCTAATCGCAAAGTCGATCAACTCATCCTTGGAAGCTGGCCAAGGAGCGTCATCTAAATATGATGCTAATTCTAGTGTCCAATACATGATTATCGTTGGAAATTAAATCCCCCTAATTTTCCCGCGAAAATAACAGGATAGTCGAAATATCCTAATAGAAAAAGACTATCGCTATATTTAGGATACATTCATATGACTATCAACTCGTTAGCTCATAAAGACATATGCCCGCAGCGACGGAAACATTCAATGAATCTACATCATTTTGCATTGGAATTCGCCAAATGTGATCCATTTGAGACAATCTTTCTTTAGAAAGTCCTCTGTCTTCATTTCCCATCCACAAGGCAAAACCACTGATTTCCGTTTTGTCAATTTGGCTGATATCCATATCAGACTTTTCACTTGCAGCCACTTGTGCTAAGCCCCATGACTTTAAATAATCAAGACTCTCGGCAAGACTGGAAACTCTGCATACCGGAAGCTTTAAGAGTGTCCCTGCAGAAGCTTTAATAGCACCCTCTCCTATCTCGGCGTTTGCTTTTGTTCCCATGATCAATAAATGAACACCGAAGGCCATACAAGATCTGGCAATTGCGCCTATATTCTTTATATCCGTAATTCCATCTGCTACGACTATTCTTGGCGGTTCCCCTTTTTCGTACAGCCTAGTAATGCTTTCTTCCAATGGAACAAAATCTATGGGGCTAATCAAGGCCACAATACCTTGGTGATTCGCCCTGCTCATTCTGTTTAGCTTATCGATGGGGACCATTTGCAAAGGCGCCTCCGCTGCTTTACACAAGGCTCTAATTTCTCCCACCTTTCGACTGTCCGCCTTCTGGTTGATAAATACCTTACTTACGGTTCTATCGCCCTTTAGCAGCTCTTCTACGGCGTGATATCCAATGACCAGGTCAGTCCTAGACACCAACTTGCAATTGGTTGAACCTCTGTTGGTATTTGTCGGCCAATTCCGTCCTATTGAAAGATTTCAAAGTGTTGGCAACATCGGATATAATTGACAAATTATACCTGAGGTCCTGCTGAATTGCGCCGAATTTGCCCCTTCTTGGGAATCGCTTATAATAAATAACCAATTCTGCAGCATCATCGCCTACTTGAGTCATAAGTTGGTCTCCCTTCTCATTGTCTTCGGCTCTATAATAGACCTCGGCAGATGCAATCTTCAACCTTAGGTCCATAGGAAGAATGCTTTCAGGCATAGCCTCAAAACAACGATCGATCAATGCCACGGCAGAATCATGTCTGTTATTTCTAGAGTAGTAATCCCCGACCTGGACAAATAGCGATCTCAAATTTCGTGGAACCAATGTTGCTTTGTCATCAAGGAACAATTCTCCCTTATCCATATTGCCCCATTCATAGACACTCATGAGGTTGTCATACAATAAGGGCATATCATCCATCCCTCTGAAACTCCTGTTTGCTTTTACCGGTATCAATTCATAGGTCAAGCCGTTATGTCTTAGGTAGTTGTCTAAGTTCAAATAGACCTGTCTGCCCGTTGTTGTAGTCCAGTAAATCGGCCTTTTCCACCCTTCTTTGGCATTGGTCGCAATAATGTCTAAAACGACGATGTCTCCTTTGGACAATCCGTTTCGGCCAATGTTCCACTGAATTTTGTCTACGATCTCTGCTGTATCTTTTAAAGGCACACGCCCCTCTTTAATTACAGCTTCTTTATCTACCCGAACGGAGAATTTCTTGACCGGATAATAATTGTCAACCGCACCAACATTGTTCTGCGCCATCTTATTCCTGTCGTCAGAAGTCATCCAATCTAAGACCTGATCCAAGGGATAAAATTTGGTTTGATCAAGACTCTTATTCTCTAAATACCTCAAATACTCTCGCTTGCCTTTGACCAGCTTTTCGGCTGGAATACTCATTGGCAGAGCTTCGGAATCAAATACCTTTCTCCTCAAGGCATCGCTATACCATTCCGTGGGAAGTAAGCTCAAATTGATGATTCGAATATCTGTTCGAATACCCTCTACATTCTGCGCATACCAGAGTGGATAGGTATCATTATCTCCATTGGTGAACAGAATGGCATTTGGTTTACACGAATTGAGATAGTTTTTGGCGAAGGATATTCCGAGATATCTATCAGACCTGTCGTGATCGTCCCAATTCTGGGAACCCATGAGTACCGGTGCTGCAAACAAACCAACTACAGTTGCCGCTATAGCTGCATTTCTTGGATTCAACCATTTTCTTAATAGATCGGCGATATAGAGCACGCCAAGACCAATCCATATACAGAAGGTTTGATAAGAACCGACATTGGTATAGTCTCTTTCTCTGGGTTCCATAGGTGGCTGATTTAGATAAACGACCACCAGTATACCTGTAAAAACAAACATGGTCAAAACCGTCAAGAAATCCAGCTGTCTTTTCTTGTATTGGAATAGTATTCCAAGAATTCCCAGAATCAATGGCAAGAAGTAATAGGTGTTCCTAGCCTTGTGATATGACAATTGACTAGGTAGATTGTCTTGAGGACCTAAACGCATATTATCTATGAAATTGATGCCCGAAATCCAATTGCCGTCCTGGACATTACCCGTGATATTCTGCAAATCATTCTGACGCCCAACAAAATTCCACATGAAATAGCGCCAATACATCCAACCGATCTGATACTTGAACATAAAAGTTAGATTATTTGCCATGGTGGGCTTAGTCATTTCTGCAGCAGCCAGCTGCTCTTGCAGACTCTTGTCATTTGGATTCTGCTGTATCTTTTGCTTTAAATCAAGGATTCTGTAGTGAACATCATCCATGCCTGCCCATAAGGGATATAGCTGCGACTTTTCACTAACGTCACTCATACGAGGAAGAATGGTGGTATAGTTGGGGTCGTAGACCGGAGACTGCTTGCGCTTGGTCTCTTCATAGCCGTTCTCTCCCTTGCGATACTGCATTTTTCCCTCTTCGATATCAAACAGACGTGCGTTCCAATAATGTCCTTTGATCAATGGTCTTTCTCCATACTGCTCACGATTGATATAACTCAAAAGGCTGTACGCATCCTCTGGATCGTTCATGTCAATTGCAGGTTCTGCAATCGATCTGACTACAATCATGGAATAAGATGAGAAGCCCATCATAATGAAAGCGAAGCACAATAAGACCAAGTTGGCAATGGGTTTGGAGTTGGCTCTAGTCCAATACAGCCCAAATGCAGTAGCAGCGCCAATCAAAACCATAAAGAACAACAAACCTGAATTGTACGGAAGTCCAAAACCATTGACAAACATCTTGTCAAAGCTTGCTGCTATGGCCGGAGTTTTTGGTATAATCACCCATTGAAGTATGCCAATTGTACCCAAGCCTATCCCAGCCGCCTTTAAAAGGTTCTTTCTGGTGTATTCGTATTTGTTGAAGAAATAATAAATGATGATTGCCGGGATTACCAAGAGGTTCAACAAGTGAAGACCTATACCCAGTCCAACTACATAAGCAACAAATACCAACCATCTGTCCGCTGTCGGCTCATGTTTTACGCGTTCCCATCTCAGAATAGCCCAAAAGGCCAAAGCCATAAAACAAGAAGAAGCCGCATAAACCTCTGCTTCAACTGCGCTGAACCAGAAGGTATCCATAAAGGTTACGGCTAGAGCCCCAACTAAGCCAGCTCCAAGTATTGAAATGGCATCAGCAAGTTTAACTTCAATTTGGTTCAAGCCCACTCCAAGAATCTTCTTTGCAAAATGAGTGGTTATCCAAAAGGTAAGTAATACTGTTGCTGCACTAGCTGTAGCAGATAACAAATTAACTCCAATGGCAACCTCATTTGTCCCTGGGGTAGAGAAAATGGTAAAGAGTTTCCCGAGCATTAAGAAGAGCGGAGCCCCAGGAGGGTGAACCACCTGTAGTCTATATGAGGCCGAAATAAACTCTCCACAATCCCACAAGCTCACCGAAGGTTCTAGTGTCATAATATAAACCACTAGAGCGATCAAAAAGGCGAGCCAGCCGAGTAAAGTATTGTATAGCTTGAAATTCTTCATTGCACTTTGTTATCGATCAAACGGCGAAAATAAAAGAATTAGTTTTCCAAGCGAGGCTTTTTACCGCTTTAGCCCTTGCTTCTATCGTTTTAAGATCTTCTGGGAGCGAACTACATTGCCCTTAATTACCTTGGCAGTATAATAGCCCACGGGAAGATGTCCAATGTCGATAATCTTTGCTCTGCTCTCCAAAACCAATTTTCCATGCATGTCAAAGAGGAAAAACTGCAAGTCTCCTTTTACCCCTTTAATCTGAATAAAATCGCTATTTGGATTTGGGTAGATTTTTAGCTCTTCTAGTGACAGAGCGGATGAGGAAGCCGTCGATCGCCGTGCAAATTTGCGGCTGTCTACCACCACAAAGTCTCCTGAGTTGTTTCCGTTTCCGTTGGCAATAAGTGCCGCTACATAAAATGTGATCGCGCCTTGGCCTAGAGAGGGAGCTTTCCAATTTACGGTCCACGTTCTAGATCCTGTTCCGGTGTTGCTCCCTGATGTATGCGTAACCCTTTGGTCATTAATAAATGTAGTGACTTCGGTATTCCCGGTAAATGTTCCTTGTTTATCTCCTGATTCATCTTCCGCTACCATCTCAAATCCAAATTTGCCAGAGTTTGCATCTGTAACTGTAACTGTGATCTCATATGTGCTATCTGGCATATAACCCTCGGACGGGATATTTGTGCTGATCATGTCTTGACCATTTGGTGGAATTGCACCGTGACAGCCAGCCGTTGCGCAAGTCTGACCATCTGAAGGGCTTCCGGTTCTTCCACCCGGTGAACCAGCGCTGGTAGACATCAGCGTTAGTGAGAATACAATTAATGGGGCCAATCCAAATTTAAGTAGCGTTTTCTTCATATACTTCAAAATTAATCCGATGCGAAAAGCTTTACCAGCTTTCATTTGATTATTGTACAAGATGTAATACATTTGTGGCCACATACGAGTTAGGAAGGGGATATTAATCCCCTTTTTTCTTAGCCAAATTTTGAGTTTAAAGGAGACCATAACACAACTGATTGAAGAGGAGATTAATGGAAGTGAATATTTCATTGTTCAGACGCAGTCAAATGCCAATGAAAGCAGCGTCAAAGTTTATATCGATGGAGATGCAGGTGTTGATATTGGTTATTGTGCCCGATTGAGTCGAAGGGTTTCCGCACAACTGGACGAAATGGAAACTGAGCAAGAGCGTTTTCGATTTGAAATTTCTTCTCCTGGCGCAGACAATCCATTGCTGCTGTCAAGGCAGTATTCCAAACACCTCGGGAGAGACCTCGAAGTGGAACTGAACAATGGCGAAAAACACTTGGGTAAACTCACCCAATTAGATAAGAACACATTAGATCTCGAAATAATTGAAGATCCTAAAAAGAAGCTGATAAGAACAGAGCAGATTTCCTTTGATGATATAAGGCAATCCGTCGTTCAAATTTCATTTAAAAGTAAGAAAACATGAGCCTACCATTAGTTGAATCCTTTTCGGAATTCAAAGAGTTTAAGAACATTGACAGAGCCACTATGATGAGGGTTTTGGAAGATGTATTCAGAACTATGATTAGAAGAAAATTCGGTTCAGATGACAATTTCGATGTCATTGTGAATACCGACAATGGAGATTTGGAGATCTACAGAAACAGGGAAATCGTTGATGAGGGAGAAGTAGAAGACCCTAATAAAGAGATCACCATCTCAGAAGCAAAGAAGCTTGAAGACGATTATGAGATTGGCGAAGAAGCCATAGAAGAAATCTCTATGGAGGACTTTGGGCGACGGACTATTCTCACCGCAAGACAGACTCTTCTTTCAAGGGTATTGGAACTTGAAAAAGATGAAATCTACAAGAAGTACAAGGACAGAATTGGAGACATTATCGTTGGTGAAGTCTATCAAATCTGGAAGAATGAGATTATGGTGCTTGACGATGAAGGCAGCGAATTGATATTGCCCAAGCGCGAAATGATCCCGCGGGACTTCTTTAAAAAAGGAGACAATGTTCGAGCGGTGGTTCTTCGCGTTGAAATGTACAATACCAACCCAAAGATCATTTTGTCTAGAACCGCACCGGAATTCTTAGAGCGTTTATTTGAGCTTGAAGTTCCTGAGATATTGGACGGATTGATCACCATAAAGAAAATAGTTCGCGAACCTGGGGAGCGTGCAAAAGTGGCTGTAGAAAGTTATGACGACCGCATTGATCCTGTTGGAGCCTGTGTGGGAATGAAAGGTTCTAGAATACATGGTATTGTTAGAGAACTGAAGAATGAGAACATTGATGTAATTAATTTCACAGCAAACACTCAACTATTGATTCAAAGAGCTTTGAGTCCCGCAAAGGTCTCAACGATTTCTTTGGATGATGAAGGGAGCAAAGCTGACGTGTATTTGCCAGCGGACCAAGTTTCACTTGCCATCGGCAAAGGCGGTCACAACATTAAACTGGCTGGTAAGCTCGTTGGCTATACCATAGATGTCTATCGCGAAAGCTCTCAGGAAGATGAAGAAATGGATGTTGATTTGGATGAGTTCACAGATGAAATTGATGAATGGATTATCGATGAATTGAAGTCCATTGGACTGGATACAGCAAAGAGTGTTTTGGAAACCAATATCGAGGACTTAGCTAGGCGCACAGACCTTGAAGAAGAGACCATTACAGAACTAAAGAAAATCCTGGCTGCCGAGTTTGACTAGGCAAGCCTTAACTTATAAAATGTTATTTTCGAGGCCTATTTCGCATTAATGCCAGTAAAGGGTAAAACATATAGAATCAACAAGGTAGCGACCGAATTCAACGTAAGTTGGAAAACTATCGTTGAGCATCTTCAATCCAAAGGATTTGAGGTCGAGGCGAAGATTACTGCCAAGATCGACCAGGAGATGTATAATGATCTTCTGAGCTTCTATCAAAAGGACAAGATAGCTAAGGAAGAATCGCAAAACCTTGAGATCAATATTAGAAAGGATGCGAAGACAACGGGTATAAAAGAGGTGAAAAAATCACCCTCTAAAAAACACGAAGATGAGGTGATCTTGATCAAGGACACCAATGTCACTTCTAAAGTTGTTGAGCATGAACCCAAAAAGGAAGAGCCAAAGGTAGAAAAGAAAGAAGAACCTAAGGAGGAAATCAAGACTGAAAAAATCAGCGGCCCAAAGGTTCTCGGCACTATAGAATTATCGACAAAAAAGAAAGAGGAAGCGAAAGAAGAGGAACCTGAAGTAGAAGCAGAAGCCAAAGCTGAAGAAGTAGAGGCTAAAGAGGAGGAAAAGGAAGAGAAGAAAGAGGAGGAAAAGGAAGAAGCTACAGAGGAAGAAAGTCAGGAAGAAGAGGTTGATGAGCAAATTGAAACTCAATATAAAAAGCTACAGGGAACTAAGGTTCTAGGTAATATAGAGTTGCCCAAGGTTGTCAAGAAAGAAAAGTCTAAAGATGATGATTCTCCCAGAAAACGACGCAAGCGTATTCGCGGAGAGAAAATGACTCCTGAAAAGCTCAGACAAGAGCACCGCAAAAACGTCAAGAAAAAAGAAGACGAAAAATCTGAAGTTTCTGAAAAAGAAATCCAAGACAAGATAAAACAGACGCTTGCACGGATGTCTTCTCAAAAGAAAAATGTACATGGTGGTGGAACTCGAAGAAAAGCGAGAAAGCAGAAGAGGGAAGATCACCGTATTACCCGAGAAGAGCAACAGATAGAGGACGAACTCAAAAGCAAGGTATTGCAGGTCACAGAGTTTGTAACTGCAAACGAATTGGCAAATATGATGAGCGTGAATGTCAATGAGATTATTAGCGCTTGTTTCTCTTTGGGTATTATGGTCTCCATCAACCAGAGACTGGATGCAGAAACCTTGCAAATCGTTGCAGAGGAGTTTGGATACTCCATTGACTTTGTTGACGCCAAAGAGACCATTGAGGTAGACGAAACAGAGGATAATCCCGAAGATTTGGTTGGAAGACATCCAATCGTCACGGTAATGGGTCACGTAGACCATGGTAAAACATCATTGCTTGATTACATCAGAAGTGCAAATGTTATTGCCGGTGAAGCTGGTGGAATTACACAGCATACTGCTGCTTACGAAGTAGAACTTAAAAGTGGCAATAAGATCACCTTTATCGATACACCGGGTCACGAAGCATTTACAGCAATGAGGGCTCGTGGTGCCAAGGTAACCGATATAGCCATTATTGTTATCGCTGCAGATGATGCAGTCATGCCTCAAACCAAAGAAGCCATCAGCCACGCTCAAGCGGCAGAAGTCCCCCTCATTTTTGCATTCAACAAAATGGATAAGGATGGAGCCAATGCTGATAGAGTAAGGGAGCAACTTTCTCAGATGAATATTCTTGTGGAAGAATGGGGTGGTAAATACCAAAGTCAAGAGATCTCAGCAAAGAATGGAACCAATATATCCGAGCTTTTAGACAAAGTCCTCTTAGAAGCGGAGTTGTTAGAACTCAAGGCAAACCCTAATAAAGCAGCCAAAGGCGCTGTTCTAGAGGCCAAATTGGAGAAAGGTCGAGGCGTAGTTGCATCGCTCTTAGTTCAAGAAGGCACCCTCAAAATTGGCGATGCTTTGATAGCTGGACAGCACTTTGCCAGAATAAAAGCAATGTTCAATGAACGAGGAAGCAATGTAGAAGAGGCTGGGCCTGCGACCCCTGTTTCAGTTCTTGGATTTTCAGGTACACCCGCTGCAGGGGACACCTTCCAGGTGATGGACGAATCAAAGGCCAAAGAAATTGCCCAAAAGAGGGAACAGCTCCAAAGAGAACAGGGAATTCGTGCAACCAAGCACGTGACCTTGGAAGAGATAGGAAGAAGGTTGGCAGTTGGAAACTTCAAAGAACTCAATGTAATTATCAAAGCTGATGTTGATGGATCTGCCGAAGCACTTAGCGATTCCTTGATTAAACTCTCTACTGAAGAAATTCAGGTTAACGTGATTCACAAATCTGTTGGCCCAATTTCTGATACTGACGTTATGCTTGCCACTGCATCTGATGCAGTGATCATTGGATTCCAGGTTAGACCTATGCCTAGTGCCCGAAAACTGGCTGAGAACGAAGAAATTGAGATCAGACTTTATTCCGTAATCTACAAAGCCATTGAGGAAATCAAATCCGCTATGGAGGGTCTGCTCGATCCAGATGTGGAAGAACAAATCACAGGTACGGCTGAAATTCGTGAGACCTTTAAGATTTCAAAGGTGGGAACCATTGCAGGTTGTATGATTACCGAGGGTAAGATGTTCCGCGACAACAAGGTCAGACTTATCAGAGAAGGCGTGGTAATCTATACCGGCGACCTTGCATCACTCAAGCGTTTTAAAGACGACGTTAAAGAAGTGAACAAAGGCTATGAATGTGGTATTCAAATTAAGAATTACAACGACATTCAAGAGGGCGACTTGATCGAAGGTTTCCAAGAAGTGGAGATTAAGAGAAAGTTGAAATAAGCCAGACATCTTCAAAGTTTTTTCTTACTACCTTGCACGCATGAATAAGGCGATCATTTCCGGTATGGGGTTTTATGTCCCTGACAATGTGGTCAGGAATGCAGATTTAACTGGTTTTATGGAAACCAGTGATGAATGGATCCAGGAGCGCACAGGCATTAAAGAAAGACGCTGGATTGATGATCCTCAAGAGAACACCACTTCCATGGGAGTCAAAGCTGCGGAAAGAGCCATCAAAGACGCCGGAATTGATAAGTCTGATATTGATTTTATCATTTTTGCGACCCTAAGCCCAGATTACTATTTCCCGGGCCCTGGAGTTTCTGTGCAAGAGCAATTAGGTCTTGATACAATTGGCGCATTAGATGTCAGAAATCAATGTTCTGGTTTTGTTTATGGCTTGAGTGTAGCAGATCAATACATCAAAACTGGAATGTATAAGAACATTCTACTAATCGGTTCAGAATACCACAGTGGTGGCTTAGAAAAGACCACAAGGGGTAGAAGTGTTTCGGTCATATTTGGAGACGGGGCAGGTGCCGCTGTCGTTTCTGCAAGTGACGACCCGGATAGAGGCATACTCAGCACTCACCTGCACTCAGAAGGCAAACACGCAGAAGAGTTGACCTTAATTGGTCCCAGTACTTCTAGATGGGTAGATAGAATCATGTCTGAGAATGACCCGCTGGATACTAGTTATTACCCCTACATGAATGGGAATTTTGTCTTTAAGCACGCTGTGACTCGCTTTCCGCAAGTAATCATGGAGGCGCTGCAGGCCAACAACAAACAGCCTTCGGACATTGACCTTCTCGTTCCTCATCAAGCTAACTTAAGAATATCTCAGTTTGTGCAGAGAAGCATGAAGCTGAACGATGATCAGGTTTTCAATAATATTCAGAAGTACGGCAATACCACTGCTGCCTCCATTCCGATAGCTATCGCAGAAGCAATAGCCGAGGGAAAAATAAAGGATGGTGATTTGGTTTGTCTTGCTGCATTTGGTAGTGGTTTCACTTGGGCGAGTGCTTTAATGGTTTGGTAAGCGCTAAACCTTTAATTTGCAATCATGAGTGGAACGAAAAAGCCACATAGAAAAACCATTGGCTTAACGGATTTTATTTCCATTCCCGATGCGGGAATAAGTAATATACCCTGTAAAGTGGATACGGGCGCAGACAGCTGTGCAATTCATTGTGAAAGAGCTCGAATAAGGGAAGTAGACGGTGAAGAATATTTAGTTTTTAAACTCTTGGACAAAAAGCATCCGCTTTATTCAGGCCAAGAGTTAAAGCTCAAGGAATTTAAAGAAATGAAGGTCAAGAGTTCTTTTGGAGACTTTGAGTATAGGTATCAAGTGAATCTCAGCTTTAAGATCTCCAATAAGACCTATACAGCAGCTTTCAACTTGAGTAACCGCAGGAACATGAAATACCCCGCCTTATTGGGTCGTAAATTTCTTGCAAATAAGTTTATAGTAGATGTGTCAAAAAGAAATACATCAGAGAGAAGATGAAAATCGCAGTCCTTTCAGCTAACAAAAAATTATACAGCACACAACGCTTGGTTCAGGCCAGCCGTGAACGCGGTCATGAGGTGCAGGTACTCAATCACACCAAAGCCTATATGACCATTCAAAAAGATCATCCAGATATTTTTATCGGTGACCATAAAATTGACTCATTCGATGCTATTATCCCGAGAATTGGAGCCTCTGTGACATTTTACGGCAGTTCCATAATTAGGCAATTTGAAATGAACAGTGTCTTTACTACTTTGAGTTCATTAGCCTTGGTCAGATCTCGGGATAAACTGAGAAGCTTACAGATTCTAGCAAAATCCAATGTGGGTATCCCCAGAACAGCTTTTGCGAGACATCCCGGAGACATTAAGAATTTAATCAAAGAAGTTGGAGGAACACCTTTGGTAATTAAGCTTTTGGAAAGCACTCAAGGAAAAGGTGTGGTCTTGGCAGAAACGATCAAAGCCGCTACTTCAGTTATTGAGGCTTTCTACGGTCTAGAAGCCAATATTATTATCCAAGAATTTATAAAGGAAGCCAAAGCAGAAGACATTCGGGCGTTGGTGGTAGATGGCAAGGTTGTTGGTGCGATGAAACGGACAGGTGTGGAAGGTGAATTTAGATCAAATCTTCACAAAGGAGGTTCAGCTCAAGCCGTTAAATTGACTCGAAAAGAGAGATCTGTAGCCGTAAAAGCTGCAAACTCCCTCAACCTAAAAATTGCAGGAGTCGACATGCTGAGATCGGATAGGGGTCCATTGGTAATAGAGGTGAACTCTTCCCCAGGTTTGGAAGGTATAGAAAACGCAACCGGTGTTGACATTGCCGGTAAGATCATTGAATACATCGAGGTCAATATTGGCTTATCCAAACAAAAGAAGAAAGACAAGATTGGAGTTTAAACTCTGTTTTTCCTTTTCTGCCTAAAAGAACTCTAGCAGTTCTGCAACCATTAGCTCCGGTTGGCTAAAGGGAATGAAATGATTGGCTTCTGGTAGTCTGACAATTTTCAGTTTTTCAACATTGATTAGCATTTCTTCTGCATAGTCAGCATTAGCTGGAGGCACTAGCTTATCCTTGCCCCCCTGTATCACACAGCTAGGTATTTCAATCAATGGCCAGAGGCCTTCCATTTCTTGCAGTTCTTTCTTCGCAGGCAGTATCTCTTGGTTTGAAACCCGAAATGATCGAGGGAGAATCCACCTAAAAATCTTGTAGTTCAAAGGTTTGCGCCAGGGTTCCTTCGGCTCCAGGTCGGGATCAATTGAACCTGCAACTATTAGCAAGCCGTGGTATACTGCACTAGTGTCCATAGCCATTCTACAAATGATTGGTCCGCCTAGGGAATGTCCAATTAAAACAATCTTGTTCGCATGAAAATTTTTTAGAAAGTCGTTGATTATTAACGCCTGGCGCTGAAGACTTGGCTCTGAATTTCCAAAACCTGAATAACCAAAACCAGGGCGATCTATCAGTAGTACTTGATACTTTTCAAGTAAACTGCTGTCTTTGGCAAAAGACAAAAAGTTTGAGGATGATCCTGGTGATCCGTGTACAAATACAGCCATCGGTTTTGAGCTATCTCTGCCGCTCAAAGTATAATGAATCTCACGGTCCAAGCCCATTAATGAGCCCAGTTCAACCTCAATCCCCAAATTGTGAAATTGCCTTTCCTGCTTCTTCTCCGCCACTCTGAATTGCAAGCAAGAGCTTAGCATTGCAACTAAAGCCGTCATCATTAATATGTTATTTAATCTATTCAAGTATTTCTAAGAGCTCCATTTCAATAATCAAGGGATAATAAGCCGGCACCCTGTCCCTGCCTTTAGGGCCATAGGCCATGGATGATGGAACAATAGCTCTTATCCTTTCTCCTAGCTCCAGTTTTGAAGCTATAAAGTGAATTCCTTTTATCAGGCCTTGATCACTGCTTTCATAGACCAAGGGCTCATCCTCTTTGCTATATTCTAAAAGCTCCTCATTTAGCCCTTTGATTACATAGGCAATTTTTGCCCTTTTATAATTCTGATGCATGGATCTACTGCTCTTCATGCTTTCATAGTAAATCCCGGTGCTTGAATCATAGCTAGAAGACCATCTGAATTTCTCAACATAGCGCTCCATTGATTGTTTTTCAAACACTCTTTTAAGGGCATCATATTTAATTTTACTCAGGGCATCCACAAGATAAATCCTCAATGTTGAAGAACCTGCGGCAAGATCCTTTGGCCTTTGACCACCAAATGCTAGATAGAAACTATCCAAGGGTAATATAACATCAAGCGAATCACCAACGCACATGGCATTGACTAATTTAACAAGACTGTTCGAACTATCCATGTTCACCGCTTCAAGTTCCAGCTTCCTCCCCAATTTGATGGTATTTATCAGAATGGAATCTTTATCATCTCGCAGATGAATATCTAGTAGAAAAAAGGACTTCTCGGCATGGTCGCACTGTAGATCCGCCCCCTTATACTGAATTCCGCCAAATGATTCCCAATCTTGCTCAGAACAAGCGGCAAGAGCTATAATGACAAGTATCAATGCCTTTCTCATGCTAAATAATCCTTATATGATTCCAAGCTTTCTCTAAAGGTCTCGACAGTTTCTTCCAAGCTTGAAGTGCTGCTGCCCCCGGCGGCATTTCTATGGCCACCACCTTTAAAGAATTCTGCTGCAAATTCATTGCAAGGAAACTCTCCTTTGCTTCTAAATGACATTTTTACCAGAACTGTTCGATCGATGATTAGAGCACTCATTTTTACCCCCGCAATACTCAAACCGTAATTGACAAATCCTTCTGTATCTCCTGTTTTAACCTCATATCTACTTAGTTCTTCTCTATTCAAGGTTGCAAGTGCCACTTTCCCATCAGCCAACAGTTCAATTTTATTATTCAAGAAGTACCCCAATAGCTTGAGTCGCTCCAAACGATTCTGGTCAAATATCTTATCATAAATGACCGACGGCTTGGCTCCGTGGTCAATCAAGGCCGCAGCGGTTCGTATGGTGTTGCTGCTGGTGCTGTCATAGCGAAATGAGCCTGTGTCTGTTATGATTCCTGTATAAATGCATTGTGCTGCATCTGCGGTAATATGTGATTCATCCAAATGCTCCACAATGTACTGGTAAACCAACTCGCAGGTGGAGCTGGCGGTAACTTCGGTCCACTGTTCATCCGCAAAATCTTCGGGATCTCTGTGGTGATCTATAAGAACAATGTGTGCGTTGGATTTACTGACATGTTCGCCCATTGTATTGATTCTGGAGAGTGCATTGAAATCCAGGCAATAAATAAGGCTAGCTTTTGCAATGATTGCATTGGCCTCTTCCTCATTTCCTTCGTAAACCATGACACTATCGTTGGCGGGAAGCCACCATAAAAAGTCTGCATAATCCGTCGGTGTGATTACCAATGTTTCTATTCCTGCCGCTTTAAAATAGTTATAAAGGGCAAGACTTGAACCCATTGCGTCTCCATCTGGTTTGTGGTGGGTGGTGATGACTATCTTTCCCGAATGTTCAGCAATGTCTCCTAATGTATGTTTTATGGTTCTCAACGGCTCGTATTTTTTTGGCAAAACTCGCCAAAAGATGGAGATAATTCTATTTTTGCGGCCGTTAAATCAGCTATGTCAGGAAGTATAACATTTACAATGATCAAACCAGATGCTGTATCAGCAGAGCACACTGGTAAAATAATCAACGATATCCTAGAAGGAGGATTCAACTTGAAAGCCATGAAGTATCTCCGATTGACCAAGGAAAAGGCAGAAGCTTTTTACGCGGTTCACAAGGAGAGACCCTTTTTCGCAGACCTTGTTGCCTACATGACTTCGGGACCCATTGTTGCAGCTGTTTTAGAAAAAGATAATGCAGTTGCAGATTTTAGAACACTGATAGGAGCAACAAATCCAGCAGAAGCTGCAGAAGGCACCATCAGAAAGAAATATGCAACTTCAATAGAAGCCAACGCTATTCACGGTTCTGACAGTGACGAAAATGCTGCTATTGAGGCCTCATTTTTCTTTTCATCATTCGAGAGATACTAGTTTAGTCGTTTTTCTGCCAAATTTTGTGGTCTTCTTTAATAGGACCACACAATTTATCTTACTTTGATGCTTTATATATACATGAAGTTGAGAAAGTTATTATTAATCATATCCCCTTTATTATTTGTTGCCTTTGGTTTTTACCTCAAAGCTCAAGATTCAGGTGAAGACATCCTCATCCAAGCCATTACTCAAAACTTGGCCAATCAACATTACGATCCGGTGGTTATTGACGATGACTTTTCCCTAAAGGCTCATGCCCTATATCTCAAGAATTTAGATCCCAATAAAAGGCTGTTTCTTCGTAAAGACATTGCGCAGCTCAATAAATATCAGAACGAAATCGACGATGAAACCCTCAACGGTTCATATGAGTTCTTTGACCTATCGGTTAATTTGGTTGTGAAGAGTTTAGAAATGACGGAGGCTTTCTTTAATGAAATTCTTTCTAAGCCTTTTGATTTCGATCTGGAAGAAGAAGTGGAATTTGGAGATGAGACCAACTATGTTGAGACAGAGGAAGAATTGAAAGATCGATGGCGTAAATACTTAAAATACAACGTGCTCACCCGACTGCACTCAGACATAAAAGCTCAAGAGACAAAGGCGGACAGCGGGTTTACTCCACTGAGTATTGACAGTTTAGAAAGACGTGCACGCAATGGCGTTTTAAAGACCCATAAAGATTGGTATAAGAGGCTGAACAGGCTCGACAGAAAAGAACGACTTTCTGTATATGTGAATAGTCTCACAGCCGTTTATGATCCACATACAAATTATTACCCTCCAAAAGACAAAGAGAATTTTGATATACAAATGTCCGGAAGGTTAGAAGGAATAGGTGCTCAATTACAGGAAAAAGACGGCTACATAAAAGTGACCAGAATTGTTCCTGGAGGTCCTGCATCTCTTCAAGGAGAATTGAAAGAAAATGATTTGATTTTGAAGGTGAAGCAGGAGGGTGAAGAAGCAGTTGAAATTATAGATTGGAAAATTGATGAGGCGGTTAAACTGATAAGGGGGAAAAAGGGAACTGTTGTCACATTAACGGTTAGAAAACCCGATGGAAAAGAGAAAG
>JAHEKB010000271.1 GCA_024638525.1 Bacteroidota bacterium | reverse complement strand
CACGCTTCTGGACAGATTGGTGAGATTAGCTACTATAAAATGGGCTTACCGCATGGAGAGAAGTTGGTTTATAGCATGCAACAAAAGCTGATGCGCTCAGAAGAATACACGGACGGCAAGCTTAATGGGATTGTGGTTAATTATACTATGAGTGGCATTAAAATGGAAGAGTGCAGTTACCACGACGGGTTGAAACATGGACCTTATAAATTATGGAAGCAGGCTGGGCTAGACACCTATGGTGATTACAAAGATGGCAAGAAAAGCGGGCCTTGGGTTGAGCATGAGACCAATACGGATAGAATGAACACGGGAACCTATGTTGAGGGGAAAAAACACGGGCCATGGAAATTGGGCGCAACCAACCTTTTCGGTAAATGCCAGGGAGACTTCTATCACGATCTAAAAGATGGAACCTGGGTATATTTTGACCACGACGGCAAAAAGGACAGAACTGAAAAATGGGATAAGGGCCAATTGATCAGTTCAGAGAACTAGAAGCAGGTAGTTGGTCAAGTCGGCCTGTTTCACTCAAAACAAACAAAGGCAGATCGTACTTTATGGGATCAATTGGATCCAAGCTTCGCAAAGCGTCAGACAACTCCTCTACAGCTCTCCAGTCCTGTTGCTTGCGTCTTAGAAGTCCAAGTTTGAGTGCTGAACGCTGCACATGAACATCCAAAGGGCACATCAGTTCACTTGGGTCAATGGATTTCCACAGTCCTAAATCGGGTTTGTCTCTCCTAACCATCCAACGCAGGAACATATTCAATCGCTTAGCAGCTGACCCCTTTGCGGGGTTGGCCAAGTGTTTTCGGCTTCTTTCTAAACTCCATTCAAAGGAGAAAAAAGCATGATGTAAATGAATCAATCGATTTTTGATGCCTTGGCCTCTAAAAGCTGCCTCTAGTCCGCCTGTCCTGTATACTTCCCTCAGTGCCCGAATAAAGAATATGGCGTCCGTTCCATTGAAAGTTCTATGCACAAAGTTTTCAATGGGCCTCAAATCGGACTCTTTGAAATTCATGACAAAATCGAAGGGTTCATTATCCATGAAGTCCAATATTTTTAAGCAATTGGAAATGATGATCTCCCTTCTTCCCCATGCTAAAGTGGCGGCAAAGAATGCCGAAATTTCTATATCTTCTTTTCTATCAAAAGCATAGGCAATACCCAATGGATCTACAGCAAGGAAATCATCCCTTTGAAGTTTGTTGTATTCGCTTTCAAGAATCGATTTGATCTGGTCTTTCTTCATGGAAGAGTATCGCTTTTTGAGCTGTATGGATTTTTATGGCTCTCCTGGCCAGCAATGCGGCAACCAATAAAGACAGCAGTGCTCCCACCACTTGCCCGTTAAACAATTCTTGGAGTAAAAAGAAATCATAGGCCCCGTGAAAAAAGCTTGCTGTTGCAAGGCCTAACCAGTTGAGATATGGTTTGTTTTCCATTTTGGCTTTACCCATCCAATATCCCATCAATACGCCAAAAGTTGCGTGTGCAGGTACGGCGGTGAACATTCTGGCCACAGCTGTTCCCAGTCCACCCTCCAAAACATAGAAGACATTTTCCAGGGCGGCAAAACCCAATGAGATCATTACAGCATAGACTATTCCATCATAGGGCTCATCAAAATTTGGATTTTTGTAAACATAAAATCTCAAGAAAAGGTATTTGGCAAGTTCTTCACTGAATCCAACGACTATAAAGGCCTCAAATGCTACTTTGTATATACTGTCTATCGGGCCTAACCATTTTAGACCCGCTGACTCTAAAAAAATGGCAGGTAATATACTTAGAAGGCCAAAAACAAAGGTTCGCAACAGCATGCGAAGCGGTTCTTTGTTCAAGCGATCTAAATGGGTGATATACCAGATTAGTGCTAATACTGGAGCTATGGCCAGTGCTAATGCAATCAATCCAGCTTGTTTAAGGCTTGATCGAGGTCTGCAATCAGGTCTTCAACATCCTCTACTCCGATACTCAAACGAATTAATGAATCCACAATCCCTGTCTTTTCTCTTTCCTCTTTCGGTATGGCTGCGTGTGTCATGGTAGCTGGATGTCCAATTAATGACTCCACTCCCCCAAGTGATTCTGCAAGGCTAAAGAGTTTTGTGCTGCTTGCTACGCGTTTGGCATCTTGCAAACGATTTCCTTTGAGTGTAAAGGAAACCATTCCTCCAAAGTCATCCATTTGTGCTTTGGCCACCTCGTGGTTTGGGTGGCTTGGAATACCTGGCCAGTATACCTTGTCAATTTTTGGATGATCTAGAAGATACTTGCAGAGTGAGGCTCCATTTTCACAGTGTCTTTGCATCCGCAAATGCAAGGTTTTAATTCCGCGCAAAACCAAAAATGAATCCATAGGTGCTGTTACTGCCCCACTTGAATTTTGAATGCGATACATTTCCATTGCCAGTGCTTCTTTTCTTACAACTAAAGCTCCCATCACTACATCGGAATGTCCACCAAGATATTTTGTGACAGAGTGCATGACAATGTCTGCTCCCAAGTCTAGAGGTCTCTGCAGATATGGAGTAGCGAAAGTATTGTCTACCGCCACATTGATATCCCTGTCTTTGACTAAATCCACCACCGCTTTGATATCAATGATGTTCATCATTGGATTGGTGGGTGTTTCTATCCAAATCAATTTTGTTTTCTCATTGAGTGACGACTCAATGTTCTTGATGTCGGTCATGTCCACAAAGTGGAACCGTATCCCATATTTCTGAAAAATGGTGCGGAAGATGCGATAGCTTCCGCCGTAAAGGT
>JAHEKB010000056.1 GCA_024638525.1 Bacteroidota bacterium | reverse complement strand
GATATCCTCAAATAGAGTTTTTTACCTAGGGCCCCTCCGGGATGATATTTAGCAAAATCAACGGAGCTGAACTCCCTGCAGCTCAAAAGTGCAACTGCGAGCGCATCGCCCATGGCCATTTGTGCAGTAGTGCTAGTGGTGGGAGCCAAGTTGTTTGGGCAGGCTTCCTTTTCTACTGTGGTGTCCAATACGCGATCTGCTTCTTTGGCCAAGACAGAATCCAAGCTGCCTGTCATGCCCACCAGTAAATTTGATGAATGCTTTAATAATGGAATGAGCGCCTTAATCTCCGGGCTGTTTCCACTTTTACTTATACAGAGCACAATATCATTTTCTCGAATCATTCCAAGATCACCGTGGATGGCATCCGCCGCGTGCATGAACATGGAAGCCGTGCCAGTACTGTTTAAAGTCGCGACGATCTTTTGGCCGATTATTGCGCTCTTGCCTATGCCAGTGACCACAACTCGACCCTTAGCATCCAAGATGGCATGAACAACTTTGGAGAATTCATCGTTGATCTTGAGGCTTAGTTGATGGAGACTATGGCTTTCTAAGGCTATGGTCTCACGAGCGATTTCAAGGATTTTGCTGTCGGTTAGCAAGCTTTTTGCGTGCAAAGTAAATTTATTTTATAGAATGGTGAAAGAAGTATTATATTAGTATCATTAATGATTTTATAACATCGGTTAAGGGGCTAAACCTTAATAATTACACTAGATAGATGAGATTGGAAGCGGTAGACCTAAAGGGAAGTCTCAAAGAGTTTTTTGGCTTTGATTCTTTCAAAGGTATGCAAGAGGAGGTTATTCAGACAGTCCTCAACGGAAATGACTGTTTTGTCATAATGCCGACTGGAGCGGGTAAGTCACTGTGTTATCAGCTCCCAGCCCTGATTAGTGACGGGACAGCCATTATTATATCTCCGCTGATTGCTCTGATGAAAAATCAGGTGGACGCCATCCGTGGTTTTGGTGAGAGTGATTCTGTCGCTCATTTCTTGAATTCAAGTTTGACCAAGACCCAAGCCACTAAAGTCAAGTCAGACGTTTCTGAAGGGAAAACAAAAATGCTCTATGTGGCACCTGAGACTCTGAAGAAAGATGAAACCATAGATTTCTTAAAGTCGGTGCAAGTGAGTTTTGTTGCTGTGGATGAGGCACATTGTATCTCTGAATGGGGGCATGATTTCAGACCGGAATACAGGAGAATTAAGCAGATAGTCAAGGAAATCGATGATGTTCCCATGATGGCCTTGACTGCTACGGCCACTCCCAAAGTACAGTTAGATGTACAGAAGAATCTAAACATGCAAGATGCAGAGGTCTTCAAGTCATCTTTCAATCGTTCCAACCTTTACTATGAAGTCCAGCCTAAAGGCAGCAAGGCTCAGACCATGAAAGATCTCATATCCTTTATCCATAAGAGAAAGGGGATGAGCGGCATTGTGTACTGTTTGAGCAGAAAGAAAACGGAAGAGATATCTGAGATTCTACAGGCAAATAACATAAATGCCTTGCCATATCACGCGGGTTTGGATGCAAAGACCAGAGCGGGTAATCAAGACAAGTTCTTGATGGAAGATGCCGATGTGATCGTTGCAACCATAGCGTTTGGAATGGGCATAGATAAACCCGATGTTCGCTTCATTATTCACTACGATGTACCGAAGTCTTTAGAGGGTTACTATCAAGAGACAGGTAGATCAGGCAGGGACGGACTAGAAGGAGATTGCCTTCTTTTCTTCAACCCAAAGGATACGGAAAAGTTAGAGAAGTTTTTAAAGGACAAACCGGTAGCTGAAAGGGAAATCGGAACGCAGTTGATAGCTGAGATGGCCTATTTTGCCGAATCGTCTCAGTGCAGACGTAAGTCACTGCTGCATTATTTCGGTGAGATCTTTGACGCCGACGATTGCAACAAAATGTGTGACAATTGTCGCCATCCAAGAGAAACCGAAGATGTTACAGATCAATTGGTTCAAGTTTTAAGAACCATTGAGCACAGCGCAGGAAAGGTCGGGATCAAGCACGTCATAGAGATCATGACGGGCAAGAAGTCACAAGACATAAGGGCGTATAAACATGATACTTATGAGCTTTTCGGCGTGGGCAAGGACCAAAGTCTAAATTTTTGGAAAACATTGATTCGGTACGCTCAGGTAAACAATTTAATCATCAAGAATATTGAGCAATACGGTTTATTGTCTATCAGCGAGAAAGGCAAGGAATTTATTGCAAAACCACAGAAAGTTGAAGTAGCACAGGACAGGGAGTTCAATGCCGTGAATGACGAAGACTTTGAGAAAATCAAGGTAGAGGCGGTATACGATGAAAAACTCTTGGTTCAGCTCAAGGACTTGGTCAAAAAGGTGGCTAAAGAAATGGAATTGCCTCCTTATGTGATTTTTCAGCAGATTTCATTGGAAGACATGGCCTTTAAATTCCCCATGAACATGGAGGAAATGGAAAACATCACTGGGGTTGGAAAGAATAAGGCAAGAAAATTTGGCAAGCCATTTATTGCCTTGATTTCCGAGTATGTTGAAACCAATAATATTGAGCGTCCCGATGATATGGTCCTCAAATCGGTCGTCAATAAGAGCGCCAAGAAAATACACATCATTCAGAATATTGATAAGAAGGTCCCGCTTGAGGACATTGCCAAAGGTCAACGAATGGAATTCACCGATTTCTTGGATGAATTAGAGGCAATAGTTTATTCAGGAACACAGGTAGACCTAGTATACTATATCGATGAGCTGCTTGATGAAGAAGGACAAGACGAGATTTATGATTACTTCAGATCTACGGATTCTGCTAGTATAGATGCTGCCGTAGATGAGTTTGGAGGGGAGTTTACTCATGAAGAGATGAAGATATTTCAGATTCAATTCATGAGTGATGTTGCAAATTGAAGTTTCAACATTAAATTTGCAGCCATTTTTGACCGATGGTGTAACTGGCAACACGTCTGGTTTTGGTCCAGAAGAGTCCAGGTTCGAGCCCTGGTCGGTCAACAAGAGTTTATGATAACTGCTCCTATGTAGTGAAAGTAAAACGATATGCCATCATTCATTAACAAAGTCAAAATATTCTCCGGGTCGGCTTCAACCTACCTCTCAGAGAGAATTGCAAAATCTTACGGTCAACCATTGGGCTCAACTACATTGAGTAAATTTAGTGATGGGGAGTTTCAACCCAGCATTGATGAGTCAGTCCGTGGATGTGACATCTTTATCATTCAATCCACATTTCCTCCTGCTGATAATTTAATGGAGTTATTGATGATGATCGATGCAGTGCAGCGAGCTTCGGCTCACAAAGTAATTGCGGTCATTCCTTATTTTGGATTGGCTCGACAGGACAGAAAAGACAAGCCAAGGGTTCCTATTACCTCTAAGATGGTGGCGAATATTCTTACTGCTGCTGGTGCAAATAGGGTCATGACCATGGATCTTCATGCTCCTCAAATACAGGGTTTCTTTGACATTCCAGTGGATCACCTTGATTCCACAGTAATTTTTATTCCTTACATCAAGAGCTTGGGGGTAAAAAATCTCATCCTAGCCGCGCCAGATATAGGCGCATCAAAACGTGTCAGAGAGTTTGCCAAGGTATTGGGATGTGAAATGGTAATTTGTGATAAGGCGCGTAAGCGGGCGAATGAAATTGCCTCCATGACGGTAATTGGAGATGTGGAGGGCAAGGATGTTGTTTTGATTGATGACATCTGCGATACTGCCAACACCCTGTGCAAAGCAGCTGCTCTGATAAAAGAGAAAGGTGCAAATTCTGTAAGAGCAGTTTGTACTCATCCCGTATTAAGTGGGAATGCATATGAGAACATATCGAATTCCGTAATGGAAGAATTGGTGGTTTGCGATACCATACCCTTGAAACCGGGCAAACACCATAAAATAAAAGTTTTAAGCGTTGACAGGCTGTTTGCCAACGCGATCAGAAATGTCAGTGAATTTGGTTCTATCAGTTCATTGTTTAGCATTTCAGATTCATACCAAACAGAATTAATATAGAATTAAGAAATACTATGAAAGTAATTGCATTAAAAGGCGAAGAAAGAAGCGTTACTGGCAAGTCAGTTTCCAAACAATTGCGCAAGGATGGAAAAGTTCCATGTGTAGTCTATGGAGCTGGTGACAACAAACACTTCAGTGTATACCAAGCTGATTTTAAGAACTTGGTTTACACCCCAAACACTTATTTGGTAAAATTGAGTCTTGGAGAAGAAGCTAGATTAGCGAAAATCCAGGAACTTCAATTTCACCCTGTTTCAGAAGAGATCATGCACGCAGATTTCTATGAAGTAGACACCACGAAACCGATTAAAATCACCGTACCAGTGCAAGTGGTAGGGAACTCGCCTGGAGTGAGAGGTGGTGGCCAACTTCAATTGAAAATCAAGAAGCTATTGGTCGAGGCGATGGTTGAAGATTTACCTGAATTTATCGAGGTAAACATCGATGGATTAGAAATAGGTAAAAGCATTAAAGTAAAAGACATCTCAGTTGAGAATCTGAGACTATTGGATTCAGAGGCCAACTCTATAGTTTCCTGTGTGGTAACGAGAGCAGCTAAATCTGCCGAATCACTCGAAGGTGAAGAGGGAGAAGAAGGAGCAGAAGGATCAGAAGAAGGAGCAGAAGGTTCTTCTGAAGAAGGAGAAGGCGGATCCGAAGAATAATTTAAAATTATTACAGTTGAAAATAGCTCACCTCGGTGGGCTATTTTTTTTAAATGCAGAGCAAGCCTCTGCAATCACGGCATCAATTTCTTGCAATGGAAAGTCAATGGTATCTAGAAGCCTGTTGTTGTTGTATGGTTTGTCTGAAATAGCAGACTTGGCGCTTTCAGAACTCAACATGCCACCCACACCTATATTGTCTTTAATCCACATTAAGCTTCTAATTAGCTGATAAAGCATACCACTTACTTTAACCCTCGGCCCCGCAACTCCAAACTCTTTTGCCATTGTTCTCGCTATTTCTTCAAAACTTCTATTCTCCGTTATACAGCATACTCGTTGGTCCATGCCTCCCTTCTCAAGGCTGTGAGTGATGATTCTGCAGAGATCGCTCACGCCAATAAATCCAGTAGTTCCCGTGCTGTAAAATGGGAAAGAACCGCGGGCATTATTGAATAGTTTTAAAGAACTCTTAGACCAATCGCCGTAACCGAGAATCACACCTGGATTTAAAATGCTGAAGGCTAAACCTTCTTCGGCTCCTCTGAAAACCTCTTTCTCGCCCAAATATTTGGTATAACCATAAAAGGTATGGTCTTCTCCGCTATCCCATTCCAGATCCTCATTAATTAAGCCTAGCCCATCTCTCTTTTGCAATGCCCCAGTGGAACTTACCAGAACAAAATGATTTATTTCGGCAGCTAAGGAGGCATCGACAACTGATGCCGTAAGTTCCTGATTGCTGTGAATGAGTTTAGCCTTGTCACGCTTGGAGTAACTGATCAATCCGGCGGCGTGAATGATCTGATCGCATTCTGAAAGGATCTCTACCAGCTCGGCAGTATGGAACAGTTCACAGTCATGCCAATTTAGGCGCTCGTAAGGGTAAGTATTATCATTGTATGAGTCACGGACCAATTCAAACTCTTTCATTGAAGAAGAGGGCCTTTTGATAGCAGAGACTTCGTATCCTTCATCCAAAAGGTGGTGTATTAAGTGTACACCTAGGAATCCGGTTGATCCAGTGAGGGCAATTTTCATTGACTGAGCTTTAACTTTGTCGGGCACGAAAGTATTTAATGATCGAGGATTTTCTTAGCAGCATAGAAACAAAAGGAGAATACTCTCCATATCAGTTGGGAAGTGATATTCAATCTTATACCGAATCTTTTCCAGACATCGAGGACAAAGAGTTGGTGATTCTTGGAGTTTCTGAAGGACGGGACGCCGGAGAAAACAACGGCACTAAAGCTTCAGCTGCCGCTGTTCGTAAGGCGCTGTATAAATTGAGCTCTTCGCCACATCTCAAGGGCAGAATAGCTGATATAGGGGACATTCTGGCTGGGGAAACTCTGAATGATACATATAGAGCTCTAGAAGTGGTATTGGGCGAACTTCTCGAAGATGACAAAGTGGTCATCGTAATTGGGGGATCATTAAACCTCAGTTATCCTATTTATTCGTCTTTAGAAAAGCTGGGGAACAGCATTGATATCAGCTTGGTTGCGCCCAGGATACCTGTGGAGGAAGATCAATTATTGATGAAGATTTGCAATCATTACCCGCATTATTTGTTTAATGTAAATGCTTTGGCTTATCAAAGCCACTATATACCCTATCAAAGCAGGGATTTGATGAACAAGCTGCAATTCAATCAGATCAGGCTTGGGCAATTGAAAGAGAAATTAGATGAAAGCGAGCCGCTGATTCGCAACACTCATGCTCTTTTTATCGACATTGGTGCAATTAAGCAGTCTGATGCACCAGCGATATACAGCGCCAATCCGAATGGATTAGAAGGAGAGCAAGCATGTAAATTGTCCTATTACGGGGGCGTTAGCGACCTGACAAGAGTGTTTGGCTTGTTTGAAATGAATCCCGAGTTCGATTATCGGGATCAGACTGCCAAGCTCTGTGCACAGATGTGCTGGTATTTCATGGACGGCTATTCGAGCAGAATGAATGATCACCCTCAATTGCATTCTGAGTTTTTGCGCTACCGATGCAGCTTTGACGAAAAGACTCCAGACCTGATCTTTCATAAGAGTAAAAGAAGCGCTAGATGGTGGATGGAAGTACCCAACCCCAAAAGCATACACAATAGCGACAAGAATGTGATAGTGCCCTGTAGCTATGCTGATTATCAGGCTGCTGCGAAAGGCGAACTACCTGACCGCTATTTAAGCGCAATACAAAAAATGCATTAATTACAATATCTTTGTTACTCTGAAGGTTATTTATAAGCCTAATGCACAGTATGAAGTCTAAAAAAGTTCTAACCATTGCAATTCTATTGGGAGCTGTTATGCTCATCAGTTCATGTGCTTCAAACAAGTGCAATACACGAAAAAAGACCCGTGTTGAAATGGGTTGGATGTAATTCAATATTTTTTATGGAATGATTTTGGTCTACTTTAAGTCTAAGAGTAAAGAGGATTGAGATTGAACACACTTTCAGACCAAGAGTTAATCAATCGTTCAAAATCGGGCGATCATGCTGCTTTTGCTGAAATTGTAAAGCGCTATCAATCATATGTTGCCACCATAGCTATGAACATGATTGGCGATTGGAATGAGTCTGAGGAGATAGGTCAACAGACCTTTGTAAGGCTGTACCGCTCCTTGCACCAGTTCCGTGGAAGATCAAGTCTCAAAACATACATCAGTAAAATCTGCATGAACCAAAGTCTTACATATCTGAAAAGGAAGCAAAAGCAGGTGAAAAAGTTTGCTTCATTAGACCAATTGGAATCTGATCAGATTAAGACGGAGAGCACAGAGTCTGAGCTAATAAACAAGGATTTGTTGCGCAGAGCATTGCTCGCACTTGATCCACAAGCTAGAATGATTATTAACATGAGAATGATACAAGAATACAGCACAAAAGAAACAGCTGCTGTATTAGGGATTGCAGAGGGCACCGTGATGTCTAGGTTGAAAAGAGCTATGGATAAATTGAAGGATATAATAAAATGAAAGACGATAATTTGATACGATCGCTCAAAGCGCTGAATGAAGACTTTGACCCATTCTTTCACACCAGAGTGCTAGCAAAAGTAGAAGCAGTATCGGTTTGGTATAGACTGAGCTGGAAAAGCTTGGTGCCCAGTTTAACTCTGGCTGCAATTTGCGTGCTCTGGGTGGTAATCCAAGACGGCCAACTCAATGCGGAATCAATTTTGGGATTAACCCACTTCGAATATGAACTCACAAACTATTTAATGTACTTATAATTATGAATGTAAAATCATCAGCAATAATCATAGTCACCTTGTTATTAGGCATGCTCATTGGGTTTTTTATAGCTGGACGCTTGGCTGATAGAAAGATTAAACATTTAGAAGAAATCTCAAGAGACCACCGCAAAGAAGGCAAGAGGTTGGCCGAGAGACTCATGCTAACAGAGAACCAATTGGATAGCCTAAAACCCATCATGCAAGACCACCTCAAAGCAAAACATCATCTCATGAACGAGCACAGGAATGAAATGGACTCGCTGAGGAATGAAATGTTTAATTCCATTAGACCAAAACTGGATAAAAAGCAGTTAAACAGACTGGAAAGAATGCAAAATAGAGCTGAAAGCAGAGCTCATAGACCACCTAAACATGACCGACCGAATCATTTTTAAATAAAAATTAAAGACATGAAAAAAGTAATTGTAACAGTATTGACGTTGATTATCTGCCAGGCAGGGATCGCGCAGAGTGAAAGAATGAATGAACGGATCGAAAAGAAGGTGCAAGAGCTAGACCAGCTATTGGATCTAAGTGAAGAACAAGAAGTGGCTATTGAAACTGTTTTGCTAGAGACTGCAAGCAAAGCCAAAGAATTGAAATCCACTTCTAGCTCAACAAAAGAAGAAATCAAAGCATTGCGCCAAAGCAGTTCTGAAAGGATTAAAGAAGAATTAACTCCCGACCAGTTAGAGCTTCTAGCGCAACATAAAAAGGAAAAGAACGCAGAACGCAGAACACAAGGTCAGGAGATTAAAGAGCATCGCAAAAATGCTTTGCGTCCTGCGCTGAGAGCTGAAAGGGGTGAATTTGAGAATATTCTGAGTCAAGAGGAAAAAGATGTTATTCAACACGCCAGAGAAATGGTAAGAGAGTTTAGATCTGATTCCAATACAAAAGAGGAAAGACGGGCAAATAAGGCAGAGATCAAAGAACTTTTGGACCCTATTATAACAAAACATCAATCGGATTTGGAACAAGTGCAGCTGCGATTACAGCCGATAATGGATGAGCACAAAGCCCTAAGGCAAGAGCATAGGGTTAGAAAAAACAGGAATGACCTAGCGCCTCCAGCAAAGGAAGGCGATGGAAGGTTTGAGGTGAGATTTTTACTTATGGAACCATAAAAAAAGGGGCTCAGCCCCTTTTTTTATTATCCTAAATAGGATTTTAATATTTTGCTCTTCGAAGACTTTCGTAGTCGTCTCAAAGCTTTCTCTTTAATCTGTCTAACACGTTCTCTGGTCAAACCTACTTTTTCACTTATATCTTCAAGTGTGTGGGCAGGCCCGCCATCAAGACCATAATAGTATCTCAGGACATCTCTTTCTTTTTCTGAGAGAGTCGAAATAACTCTATTGATCTCTTTTCTCAACGACTCTTCCATCAATGGTTGGTCTGGATTGGGTTCATCGTTGTTATCTAAAACCCCAAGAAGACTGTTGTCCTCTCCTTCAGTTAGTGGTGCATCAATGGAAAGATGCCTTCCCGAGGATTTAAACGCATTTTCAACCTCTGTTGTATTGATCTCCAATTCATTGGCAATTTCTTCTGCCGTCGGCTCTCTTTCTTGCAGTTGTTCCAATCTAGCCGCCGCCGCACTGATTCTGCCGATAGAACCAACTTTGTTCAACGGTAGTCGCACAATTCTACTCTGGTCAGCCAATGCTTGAAGAATGGATTGTCTAATCCACCAAACTGCGTATGAGATGAATTTAAAACCTCGTGTTTCATCAAATCGTTTAGCTGCTTTGATCAAGCCGAGATTGCCTTCATTGATTAAATCTCCAAGTGTTAATCCTTGGTTTTGATATTGTTTGGAGACAGAAACGACAAACCTGAGGTTTGCATTTACTAACTTCTCGAGTGCAGATTGATCGCCTTCTCTGATTCGACGCGCCAGCTCAACTTCTTCCTGAGCATCGATCATTGGAACCTTGCTAATCTCGTTTAAGTACTTGTCTAATGATTTGTTTTCACGATTCGTGAATTGTTTACTAATTTTTAACTGCCTCATTCAAATTTGGATTATATCCCTTAAGTATAAGAACCTGCAAAGGTAGCTTTTGTTGTTTATATATAAAAGAATTGCAGAATACTGGGATAAATTTGCGGGAGATGAACGACAAGATAAAAATCGCTGTTGCAAAAGGGGACGGTATTGGGCCAGAGATTATGGATGCGGTATTGGATGTTATTTCCGCTACAAATGCGCCCATAAGCTATGAATTTGTTCAAATGGGCAAGTCCATTTATGATCAAGGACATAGTACTGGCATGACTGAAGAGGCAAAAGAAATTGTGGAGAGAACAGGAGTTTTATTTAAAGGTCCTATGGAAACTCCCAAAGGGGGAGGAGTAAAAAGCATCAATGTCACTGCTAGAAAAACATGGAATACGCACTCAAATATTAGGAAATTCAAAACGATTAAAGGCGTCGATACTGTTTTTAGCAAAGCGGGGATTCCCATTGATATTACCATCGTACGCGAAAACATTGAAGATACTTATGGAGGGATAGAACACTTTATTTCCCAGGATGTTGCAGTTTCAAGACGCTTGATTTCAAGGCCTGGGTCTGAACAGGTGATTCGATCGGCCTTTGAGGTGGCGGTTAAGGAAGGCTATAAACAAGTGACATGCGGCCACAAAGCAAACATTATGAAGCTTACCGATGGCATGTTCTTAGAGACCTTTTATGAAATTGCCAAGGAGTTTCCTCAGATAGAGGCGAATGACGTTATTGTTGATGCCCTATGCATGAAATTGGTATCTCAACCTCAAAACTTTGAGGTTGTGGTATTGACCAATTTGCAGGGAGATATAGTTTCTGATCTATGTGCAGGGCTTGTCGGGGGACTAGGTTTCGCACCCTCGGCAAATTTGGGAGACCATATCAAGATTTTTGAAGCTGTGCATGGGACTGCACCTGATATTGCGGGTAGAGGTTTGGCCAATCCAACCTCTTTACTACTGAGTGCTACTATGATGTTAAATTACCTAGGCTTAGAAAATCACGCAAAGGCAATTAGAGCATCCTTGTTTCAAGTAATTGAAAGGGGGGTTCATACAGGAG
>JAHEKB010000055.1 GCA_024638525.1 Bacteroidota bacterium | reverse complement strand
ATTACAATAAAGGAATGTTGGTGGCCTGGATGTTAGATCTTTACCTATTGGAAAACAGCAAGGGCAAAAAGGGCTTAGATGAGTTGATGCAAATGCTATGGCAGCACTATAAAGAGGAACCAAACAAGGGATTCAGCAAATCCGAATTCATTGCAATTTGTTCTGAGCTCGCTGGCCATTCCATGGAGCCCTTCTTTGAAGTTTTGATGCAGACAGGAGAACTAAACTACAACCACCTTGAGACTTTCGGTCTTACACTAGAAGATCAGAATCAAAATTCAAAACCCTGGACGGGAATTAGTTCTGCTGTGGATAACGGCAAGATTGTGGTAAAACGAATTGTTATCAATAGCCCAGCGGAGAAGGCGGGATTGGCTGTCAATGATGAGTTGATTGCACAAGATGGATGGAGATTATCCGAAGCCATTGAGATTCGTGATGAAATGAATATAGGTGATCGTCTGACTCTCACGATAAGTCGCGACGGCAAAATACTGGACAAAGTAGTTGAACTGCAGCCTGACCCTCAAAAGGACTATAGATTACAAATTACTTCCGATAGCGAGTTGAGAGATTGCTGGTTAGAAATCTAATCTTTATCTAAAACACTAGTTCCTTCTTCCACAAAAGCCTTGAGAGCCTTGAGGTAGGTCGTGCTTTGCTTTTTAAACATGCCTGGCATAAGTGCAGCAAAGATCTTCATCACAAAGCCTTTCATGATAAATTCCTGATCGTTCACAACCCTGGTGCTATTCTCATCTACCATCTCAAAACGATTTATGACTGTATTTTCGACTCCATCCGCTTCAAACTTGAAGGTCATGGAATTAGGTAACTGCTTGTCGAGTATGGTTTCCTTCATCTCAATCGTTCTTTTCCCATTGGCAAATCGCATTCTGGATTTTGCCCCAACCTGCCCTTGTTCTCCTTCTAGCAGCTCCATTTCTTGCAAACCAGCCATCCAGTGTTTGAGGTTGTCTGGATTGTCATATTTGGCAATGACCTCTTCTCTCGGTCTATTTATGATGATATCCACAGAATACTTCATTCGGTAAATTTCCACTATCCAAAGCACTTTCCAAAATTCAATCTGTTATTGAAGAAGGCTTGCAGCTCAAAACAGCGCGCATTGCCATCCTACCAATTTAGTGCTTTGTGTTCTGAGATTCTAACTTAAAAACCCTCTAATGAATTTGGCCCAGTTTATTCTTCATTGTTTGTAATTCATGAAATATTGCTGCATTGGCTGTAGATAGTGATCTTTCCAACCCTGTTCATATTGGGTTTGTCCTTGAGGAATATGGTAATGTTTCAACAGCAGAAGACAACCGTTGGCGTTATTACTCAATTTCAGCTCTATAACAGAATCTTCATCCAATTCATCAAACTCTGTCGTGCGCCAACTTTGCTTTATATAGCTTGGTTTTATTAATTTCAAATTTGTGCCGGAAATGTAACCGTTCCAAGCACTGAAGGCTTCGTCGATTTTATCCGAACACAATGCTGTACCACCGGTCATTGCCGCATGCCCTTTTGAGCTCAACCAGTGTTCATATACGATTTCGGCTGTGACATTAAGTTTGAAACTGATTTCGAATGCTTCTTTCATTTTCAGTTCCAATTTAATTAATTGATAGCTAAATGCAATTGCTTCAAGCTAGGACGTGAATAACTCTTGAATAATTATTGTCATATGGTACAAAAGTTTTGCTCCTTGGTTTTAGTTTTGCCAAACTCTTAACAATGGTAGCAGTTCTCAACGCTCAAAAAGCAGTCTTAGTTCTACAAGACGGTACAGTATTTAAAGGAAACGCCATCGGGAAGATTGGCACCACCACTGGCGAAATTTGTTTTAATACCGGCATGACGGGTTATCAAGAAGTGTTTACGGATCCTTCCTATTTTGGCCAGATTTTAGTGATGACCTCAGATCATATCGGCAATTACGGAGCTGCAGATTTTGATACGGAGTCCTCTTCTATCAAAATCAACGGTCTGGTCTGTAAAAACTTCTCCAACAACTTTTCGAGGAAAATGGCAGACAGCAGCTTAAACGACTACTTCATTGAGAATAATTTGGTCGGCATATCTGATGTTGATACACGGCAGATTGTTCGCCATATAAGAAGCCAAGGAGCGATGAATTGCATCATTTCTTCTGAAATTCAAGACATCGATAAGTTAAAGGCCATGCTCAGCGACGTTCCATCAATGGAAGGTCTGGAGTTATCCTCTAAGGTGTGGAGCACAGAGAGTTATGATGCCGTAGAGGCAGAAGACGGCAAGAAGGTAGCCGTATTGGACTTGGGTACCAAAGACAATATTGTAAGGTGCTTGACCAGCAGGGGTTGTCTTGTACGTGTATTCCCAGGAGATACCTCTTATCAAGAAATGAAAGATTGGGGACCGGATGGATTTATGATATCCAACGGCCCGGGTGATCCTTCGGCCATGCCCGAAGCCACTGCAACGGTAAAGGAGATTGTAGAAAAAGAAGAAACCTTATTTGGTATATGCTTGGGCAGTCAAGTGCTCGCACGCGCAATGGGGATGAGCACATTTAAGATGCATCACGGACACAGAGGACAAAATCATCCGGTGAAAAACTTAGTCAGTGGCAGAAGTGAAATAACCTCACAAAACCACGGCTTTGCCATAGATCCCGATAGTTTGAATGAGCAAGTGGAAATCACGCATGTCAACCTCAATGATGATACGGTTGAAGGAATTAAGGTAAAAGGCAAAAAAGCCTTTGCAGTTCAGTACCATCCTGAGGCATCACCGGGACCACACGACAGTCGCTATTTGTTCGACGAGTTTGTATCAATGCTTTAAGAAAATGAGTGAAATAATAGATATTCATGCCCGCCAGATCCTTGATTCTCGTGGGAATCCTACTGTAGAAGTTGATGTTCACACCGCATTGGGTGCAAGTGGGCGAGCCGCTGTTCCCTCAGGGGCATCCACTGGAGTTCACGAAGCGGTCGAATTGAGAGACGGTGACAAAACAGTCTACCTTGGTAAAAGCGTTCTCAAAGCTGTAACCAATGTCAATACCACCATTGCCGCTGCCCTGCTAGGGGAAGAAGTTTCAGATCAGGTAGGTATTGATCAAAAAATGATTGATTTAGATGGGACAGAAAACAAATCCAATTTAGGTGCCAATGCCATGTTGGCCGTGAGTTTAGCGGTTGCTCAGGCTGCAGCGGAAGAAAGCGGACAATCACTTTACAGGTATTTGGGTGGAGTGAATGCATGTACACTGCCTATTCCCATGATGAATATTCTGAATGGCGGCAGTCATGCGGACAACAGCATCGATTTCCAAGAATTTATGATCATGCCTGTCAAGGCAAAAGCGTTCTCTGAAGCCTTGCGAATGGGAGTTGAGGTTTTTCATCACCTCAAGGCGGTTTTGAAAGATAAGGGTTATAGCACCAATGTCGGTGATGAAGGTGGATTTGCGCCCAATATTAAAAGCAATGAAGAAGCTATTGAAACTGTAATTACGGCTATTGAGAAAGCCGGTTATATTCCAGGTGAGGATATATTTATAGCCATGGACGCGGCAACTTCTGAATTTTACGATAAAGATTCAGGCACCTATCACTTCCACAAATCGGATGGTAAGCGACTATCCTCTTCTGAGATGGCGGATTATTGGAAAGCATGGACAGATAAATACCCCATCCTCAGCATAGAGGACGGATTGGATGAAGACGATTGGGAAGGCTGGAAGAAATTAACGGATCTTATAGGAGACCGAGTTCAACTGGTTGGTGATGATCTATTTGTGACCAATGTCAAAAGACTAAAGCGAGGCATAGACGGCGGAATAGCCAATTCCATACTTGTCAAAGTCAACCAAATTGGCACCCTCACAGAAACCATCGATGCCATTCAAATGGCCACGGCAAACAGTTATACAAACATCATTAGCCATAGGAGCGGAGAAACAGAGGATTCCATTATTGCGGACTTAGCCGTTGCTATGAACTCTGGCTTAATTAAGACAGGCTCCGCGTCGAGGTCAGACAGAATGGCTAAATACAATCAATTGCTTCGCATAGAAGAGGAATTGGGAGATAGTGCCAAATACTTGGGCACCGAATTCAAGTTCTTACCCGGATAAGCCTACATGCGATCAGGCATCTGAATGCCCATGAGCTCAAAGGAATGCTTAAGAACTTTGCCACATTGTTCTGATAATGCCAATCTGAAAGATTTAATGTCTTCATTCTCAGCGGCCAAAATGCTGTGCTGATGGTAAAATCGATTGAATTTCTTTGCCAGCTCAAAAGCAGCAGTGGCAATGAGGCTTGGGTTATAATTTATTGCTGCTTCGTTGACCGTTTCAGGGTATTCTACCATGGATTGGATTAAGGAGAGCTCCTCTTCCTCCAATTGAGTGACACCGTTAAATTTAAAGCTGCCACCTGCAGAGAGGACAGAATTAATCCGGGTGTGGGTATATTGAATAAATGGACCGGTATTGCCCTGAAAATCAATAGATTCAGCAGGATCGAACATCATTTTTGATTTAGCATCAACCTTCAACAGAAAGTATTTCAATGCGCCGAGACCCAGGATCTCATAGAGCTCTGAGAGCTCATCCTTGCTCATGCCTTCTGTTTTACCCAGGCTTTCTGTTTGTTCTTTAGCGGTCTGGACCATTTCGTCCATCAAATCGTCGGCATCCACAACTGTACCCTCTCTGGATTTCATTTTACCACTTGGTAGATCCACCATTCCATAACTCAGGTGATATATGCCTTGCCAAAAAGGATAATTGAGTTTTTTGAACAAGAGCGCCAATACTTTAAAATGATATTCTTGCTCGTTTCCAACCACATATATGGATTTATCCATTTTGTAATCTTCAAAGCGCTTCTGAGCAGTTCCCAAATCTTGAGTGATATACACCGATGTTCCATCCGCTCTCATCAGAAGTTTGTGGTCAAGGCCTTCTTCGGTGAGGTCGGCCCAGATACTTCCGTCCTTCTTTTTATAGAAAATCCCCTTATCAAGGCCTTCTGCAACGATTTGTTTCCCCAATTTATAGGTGTCAGATTCGTAGTAGATATGATCAAACTCAACTCCCAAGCGTTTATAGCTGGCATCGAATCCTTTGTATACCCAGCCATTCATTGTTTGCCAGAGTTCAATCACATTCGGATCTCCGGCTTCCCAATCCTTAAGCATTTGCCGCACTTCCTGCATTAAGGCTGAGGATTTCTCTGCTTCCTCTGGGCTTTTCCCCGAATTTGTTAATGTTTGGATTTCTTTCTTATAAGCTTTGTCAAAGGCTACGTAATACTTACCCACCAAATGATCCCCTTTTATCCCTGCACTTTCCGGCGTCTCACCATGGGCAAACTTTTGCCAAGCGAGCATACTTTTACAAATGTGCACACCGCGGTCGTTTACGATATTGGTTTTAATCACCTTAAAGCCATTGTTCTCCAGTATCCTGCTCATAGAGAAGCCAAGAACATTATTGCGGACATGACCGAGATGTAAAGGTTTATTTGTATTGGGGGAGGAGTATTCTACACAAACTTTTTTACCATTGCCAATGTCGGGGATGACGATGTCTTCGTGTGATAGTTCAGCCCTTAAAGCCTGAATCCACCGATCTTCCTCGATGACTAGGTTTAGAAAACCTTTTACAATATTGAATTCCTTTAGGAGAGAAGATCTAGAATTCAATTTTTGACCAATATCCTCCGCAGTTTGTTCGGGCCCTTTTTTACTCAGCTTCAAATAGGGAAATACCACAAAAGTGTAATCCCCTTTGAATTTCGGGTTGGTCTTTTCAAGCTTAATATCGCTATCTAGTCCATAGAGGTCTTGCATAACCTCTTTGACTTCCTCACTAAGTTTTTGCTTGAGTTCCAAGGATTACTTTTTCCATTTAATGCTACAGCCCACCGGTGGAACATCCGTATAATCCGGTTCCATACCATCTAGGGTGTACTCAATGGCATCTTCTAAATACACACGAGTCACCATATTCTCATTCTCCCAATTATCATCAATCGCACCTTTATAAACCAGTGTGCGCTTACTGTTAAAGACAAAAGCCTCAGGAGTTCTAGAGGCGCCTAATTTTTTAGCAACTTCTTGGGATTCGTCATGCAAGTAGGGGAAAGGCAATTTTAATTCTTTCTTGATGCTCTTCATTCGCTCAAATGAATCCTCGGGATACTGTTTGGCATCATTTGGATTGATAATCAATATAGCCAGATTATCTTCTTCGTACTTTTTAAACAAGCGTACCAAGCGTTGCCAGTAGATTCTGGAATATGGGCAATGATTGCAGGTGACAATTAAAACTAGGGCAAATCGATCAGCATAAGTGTATTTGTCATAATACCTATTGTCTGTGCCTTTAAGTCTAAAATCAAAGAGGGAATCTCCTATCTCCATAATGGAGGCAAAAGTACCTATTTTTTCTCCTTGCTCTTTGCAGCAGGACTTCTCTTTTTACTCTCTTTTTTAAAGGTGAGCTTGTCCTCTTTTTTACTGTAACCCACTTTGATGTGATCTCCTTCGGAAATATCGGATTTTAATATTTCTTCTGCCAAGGGGTCTTCCAAGTATTTTTGAATGGCGCGATTTAAAGGTCTAGCCCCAAAATCTGGGTCAAATCCTTTATCACCTAAGAAGTGTTTAGCCTCCTTGCTCAAAGAAATGGTAAATCCAATGTGTTTGATGCGCTCAACCAATTCACTGACAGATATATCTAGAATTTTCTCAATATCTGCTTTCTCCAATGAATTGAAAACGATTACATCATCGATCCTGTTGAGGAATTCTGGCGAGAAGAAGCGTTTTAAAGCGTTCTCAATCACAGACTTGGAGTTGATGTCATGACCGCTGTCTTTAGCCATAGTACTAAAGCCTACTCCAGTGCCGAAGTCCTTTAATTGCCTAGAACCAATATTACTTGTCATGATGATAATGGTGTTTCTAAAATCTACCCTTCTGCCAAGACTGTCTGTCAAGAAACCTTCATCCAGCACCTGAAGCAAGAGATTAAAAACATCGGGATGTGCCTTTTCAATCTCATCGAAGAGCAAAACACTATATGGCTTGCGTCTAATTTTCTCCGTAAGTAACCCACCTTCTTCATATCCGACGTATCCCGGAGGCGCACCAACCAACCTGCTCACGGCAAATTTCTCCATGTACTCACTCATGTCAATGCGAATCAATGCATCCTTGGAATCGAAGAGGAATTTGGCAAGTGATTTGGCCAATTCCGTCTTACCAACCCCAGTGGGTCCTAAGAAAATGAAACTACCAATGGGTTTATTCGGCGATTTAAGTCCAGCTCTGGTTCTCTGAATAGCTTTGGTCAATTTACCCACGGCAGTATCTTGTCCAATAACATGTGACTGAAGCTCTTTATCCATTTTAAGCAGTCGATTGCCCTCGGATTGTGCTATTCGTTTAGTGGGGATCCCGGTGATCATACCTATAACCTCAGCAACGTCTTCCTCACTTACCTCATATCTTTGAGTTTTCGTTTCCTCTTCCCATTTCAATTTGGCTATATCCAAATTTTCTAATAAAGATTTCTCTTTATCCCTCAAGCGAGCTGCTTCTTCGTATTTCTGGCTTTTAACCACTCGGTTCTTTTCGTCTTTGATCTCTTCGATCTTCTTCTCCAACTCTAGAATATCTTGAGGAACATGGATATTACTCAAATGAACCCGAGCTCCCACTTCATCCAATACATCGATGGCCTTATCAGGCAGGTGTCTGTCGGTGATATAGCGAATACTCATGTTCACCGATGCATTCAAGGCTTCATCCGTATAAGTAACACTGTGGTGATCTTCGTATTTGTTTTTGATGTTGGCTAGGATTTCTAACGTCTCTTCTGGAGTCGCAGGTTCAACCATCACCGATTGAAATCTCCTTTCCAAAGCTCCGTCTTTCTCTATATACTGCCTGTATTCATCTAATGTAGTGGCTCCTATGCATTGTATCTCACCTCTAGCCAAAGCAGGTTTGAACATATTAGAAGCATCAAGCGATCCGCTTGCACCACCTGCACCAACTATGGTGTGTATTTCGTCAATGAACAGTATTACATCATCTGCTTTTTCCAACTCGTTCATCACCGCTTTCATTCGCTCTTCGAATTGACCTCTGTACTTTGTTCCTGCAACCAAAGATGCCAAATCCAAAGTGACTACCCGTTTATCAAATAGAACTCGGGATACTTTTCTCTGAGTAATCCTCAGTGCCAAGCCTTCTGCTATTGCCGTTTTTCCCACACCCGGTTCACCGATAAGAACGGGATTGTTTTTCTTTCGGCGACTCAAGATTTGAGAGACTCTTTCTATTTCTTTTTCTCTACCTACAATGGGATCCAGTTTTCCGTCTTCCGCCAATTTGGTCAAGTCTCTTCCGAAATTATCGAGCACGGGGGTCTTGCTCTTGCTTTTGCCACCTTTTGGATTCTTTGGTTCTTTCCCGCTTTCCTCTTTGTAAAATTCTTCAGGTGAATCCGTGGACATATCTGCCTTAATGTCAGGAAGCTTGTCTTCCATGGCATTCTTGAACAGTTCATAGTCCACACCAAATTGATGCAATATCTGCGAAGCTACATTGTCTTCATCGCGAAGAATACTGAGCAAGAGATGCTCGGTTCTTATCACATCGTCTTTGAAGATTTTAGCTTCTAAATAGGTGATTTTCAGTGCTTTTTCCGCCTGTTTGGTCAAAGGAATATTGCCCAAATTTGCCGTCTTGGTGGATGTGTCTCTTATGCTCTCTTCAACGGCCTTCTTAAGACGCAATAGGTCGATGCCAAATGATTTCAAATGCTGAACTGCCTTGCCATCGCCTTGCCTAATTAGTCCCAACAATAGGTGTTCAGTACCTATATAGCTATGACCTAATCTTATTGCCTCTTCTCGGCTGAATTGAATGACCTCTTTAACTCCCGGTGAAAACTGTGCCTCCATATATTAGATATTAAACAAATATAAAGCCAAAAGCGCGCTGGCTTGTGGTAATTATACCTCAACTAACGATTCTGACTAAAATTTTAGATAATTATCAGAGCGATACAAAATACACTTTTAAGACTTCGGAGGTTGAAAAGTAAATTAAGGGTTATTATTAAGCAGTTATGATCATTTTCAACAGTTCATTTTACTGCATTTTTACGTGAAACATATTTGAGTAGCTAAAAACTTGTTCATAAGATCGCAATGATTACCAGTATATTAGAGGATTATATATGGGTTATCAACGTTTCACAAACATTTCACTTATCCCTGTGGAAAGAAATAATGGTGGGTAAATGAACTAAATGAACGCGTATGAAAAATCTATTTTCGAGCACTGAAAGTAGATAATAATTTAATCAGTAGTCAATGGAAAAGAAAAGGGTAGTCAGTAAGCAAAATCGGGAACTCTCTAATTTGAATATGTCAAAATTACAGCCTCAAGCCAGAGATCTTGAAGAAGCCGTCCTGGGTGCTCTTATGCTGGACAAAACAGCAGTTGAGAAGGTTCTCGGTTATTTGAAGAAAGAAGCTTTCTATGTGGATGCTCATCAATTGATTTTTGAGGCGATTATACAATTGGCCAATGAAAACAACCCCATCGACATACTCACCGTTACAGAGAAACTTCGCAACAATGGGGTATTGGAAGAAATTGGGGGAGCCTATTACATCACACAACTTTCCAATCGCGTTTCAAGTGCGGCGAACATAGAGTATCACGCTCATATCGTCATTCAGAAGCATATTCAAAGACAACTGATCAGTATTTCGGGGGAGATAGGAGAGAAGGCATTTGAAGACACTTCAGATGCATTTCAGCTTCTAGACGAGTCTGAGAGAAAGTTGTTTGAGATCAAAAATGACAGCATGACCAAAAGCTATGATGACGTGCGGGATCTCATCAATAAAGCCATCAAGGAAATTGAAGGCCTCAAAACAGATGTCGAAGGTTTAACCGGAGTGGCTTCCGGCTTTACCGCCTTAGATAGAATAACCGCGGGCTGGCAACGATCCGATTTGGTCATTTTAGCTGCAAGACCAGGTATGGGTAAAACGGCATTTGTATTATCTATGGCAAGAAATGCCGCTGTTCTCTCAAAGAAAAGTGTTGCGATTTTTTCACTAGAGATGTCAAGTCTTCAGCTGACCAAAAGGTTAATTTCAGCAGAAGCAGAACTCAATGCAGACAAACTGAGAACAGGGAAGTTAGAGGAATATGAATGGCAGCAATTGCACTCCAAGATCAACAATATTGAAGAGGCGAGAATTTATATAGATGATACTCCAGCTCTGACAGTATTGGATTTAAAGGCCAAGGCACGAAGACTTAAACGCCACCAGGGCATTGATCTGCTTATTGTTGATTACCTACAATTAATGCGAGCTGATGAAGGCAATAAAATAGCCGGAAATCGAGAACAAGAGATTGGCTATATATCTAGATCATTAAAGGGTCTCGCCAAAGAATTGGATATTCCCGTTATTGCGCTAGCTCAGCTGAGTAGAGAAGTGGAAAAAAGACAAGACAAACGGCCAATGCTCTCAGATCTTAGAGAGTCCGGTTCCATTGAGCAAGATGCGGATTTGGTAACATTTATTTATAGACCTGATTATTACGGGATTACACAAGACGAAGAAGGCAATGATATTAATGGGAAGGCAGAGCTTATCATCAGAAAGCACAGAAATGGTCAAACGGGAACAGTCAACCTGAAGTTCGTCAGTAAATTCGGAAAATTTGAAGATTGGGATCTTGGTCAGTACGGAGACGATACTTTTGGCGACAACAGCTATACCATAGAAAGTAAAATGAATGATATGTCTCCATTCAACCCAAGTGACGATAAGCCTTTCTAAAAGAGATTGAAGCTTTGAGCCGGGGCATTGTATAACTTGCCATTAGCGCTGAGTTTTATCTCATCTAGCAACAGAATTTGGCCTTTCTTGGCATTGTTAATCAAGGAAAGAGCTGCTTTGCTCAATTTGGAGCCTCTATTAACAATCGATC
>JAHEKB010000270.1 GCA_024638525.1 Bacteroidota bacterium | reverse complement strand
CTATGGGAAATGCAGGTTTTCTCGTTTGGGAACATATTACCAGCATAATTATACTAACCGGCCAGTTAATGCTTGATGTCAAGTATTTAATTATTCACCCAGTGCGGATTCCTTGGCGTGAAATTTCTGCAACTCTCTTCCGAACAGGTGCACAGGCACTAGGTATTACTGCTTTAGTAGGATTCCTTATCGGCGTTGTGCTAAGTTATCTTTCCTCAAGGCAACTCCAAACTTATGGCGCGGATATTTTCATCATAAATATTCTTGGTGTAAGCATTATTCGCGAACTTGGTCCAATGCTTGCTGCCATCCTAGTAGCGGGACGCTCAGGATCTTCTATGACAGCCCAATTAGGTGTGATGCGAGTAACTGAAGAATTAGATGCGTTGGCGGTAATGGGTATACCTCACAGTATGCGGCTCGTATTACCAAAGATCCTTGGGTTAGCTATTGCCATGCCATTGATAGTGTTGTGGACTAGCGCTATCGCCCTGGTGGGGGGCATGGTCGCTGCTGAAATTCAGTTAGGACTGAGCTATCAGTTTTTTTTCAATAAACTATCAGATGTAGTACCAGTAGCTAACCTGTGGTTAGGTTTGGGCAAAGGTGTAGTTTGCGGCATGATGATCGCACTTATTAGCTGTCATTTTGGCTTACGAATTAAATCTAATACTGAAAGTCTTGGAGAAGGCACCACTACTTCAGTGGTAACTGCGATTACTACCGTTATTATCATCGATGCAATTTTTGCCATTATTTTCTCTGATGTAGGAATATTGTAAAAGAATAATATAATGGTAAATAAAGAACACGTTATTGAGATCAAAGAATTATGTGCTCGATTTGGCTCTCATGTTGTACTTGAAAACATCAACGTGTGCGTCCATCAAGGTGAGGTGCTGACACTTGTTGGTAGTTCTGGTAGCGGAAAGACTGTGTTGCTGAGGCAAATGCTAGGCCTGGATAAGCCATTTCATGGAGTAGTTCAGGTTTTTGGGCAGTCAATAAATGACTATGACCGCAATGACCTTAAGAGTATGCGTAATCGCAGTGGAGTACTATTTCAGAAAGGTGCGTTATTCAGTGCATTATCAGTGTATGACAATATTGCCCTACCAATGCGGGAACTCCATACTTTGGATGAGAGTATGATACACAATCTTGTCATGCTAAAACTGAAAATGGTAGAAATAGAAGCGGTACATGCAAGCAAAATGCCCGCTGAGCTTTCTGGCGGTATGATTAAACGTATTGCTTTAGCACGAGCCATGGCACTGGACCCGGAATTACTATTTCTAGACGAGCCCACCTCTGGGTTAGACCCAGTACTCAGTGATAGCTTTGTAAAATTGATCCTAAGGCTGCGTACTGAATTAGCACTTACTATAGTCATGACTACACATGATCTAGATACGTTAGTTGCATTGTCTGACCGCATAGCGGTTATAGCTGATCAAAAAATAGTAGCATTAGGTAATTTATCTAATGTAATTAATAATAAACACCCATTTATTACCAATTTTTTCGGTGGCGATCGCGGAAAGCGAGCACTTGAAGGAATAAGCAATAACTTTTAGGAAAATCCAATGGAAAACCGTTCTCATGCACTTATAGCAGGCTTGTTTGTAATGCTGTTGAGTGCGGCAATGGCAATAACTGCCATATGGCTCAGTGGAGAAACTGCCGATCATGCCCATTATATATTAATGTCTGAAGGCTCAGTGTCGGGGCTCAATCCCCAAGCAGCAGTACGTTTTCGTGGCGTGAAAGTCGGTAAAGTAGAAGACATTGGATTCGACCCAAAAAATTCCCGTTTTATTCAAATTAGAATTGGCGTTGATCGAGATGTTCCGCTAACCAAAGGCGTCTTCGCAACGCTTGGCTACCAAGGTGTTACGGGGCTTGCCTATGTCCAACTGGATGATGATGGCAATCAACCTGAATTACTACAAACCAACGAAAGTGACTTGGCGCACATCCCAATGCGCTCTTCAGCATTGGACGAAATAGTGTACTCAGGACAGGATCTACTGAATAGTGTTAATGAAACAGTAAAAAGAATGAACGTCTTATTGAATGATCAGAACCAAGAACGCTTCTCGCGTATTCTTGAAAATATGGAAGATATGACCAATGATCAGAACCAAAAACACTTAGCGCATCTTCTAGAAAATATGAAAGATGTGTCTAGCAACCTTGGCAGTTTCACTCAACAATTACAACCAAATCTTAAGTCATTGCCAGAGTTGACGAATGAAGCTAGTTCATTACTTAAGAATACAGACCAACTAGTAAAGAATATTAACAAAATCGTGGAAAAAGTCGATCAGCAAGGAGGAATTGTAGACAACCTGTCACAAAGTGCTGAAGAACTTGCAGACACTATTCCTAAATTTCATGAAGCAATTGATGGCATCATACAAGATACCCGTAGTATTGATCGAGTTCTTTTACAGCTGGAAGAGCAGCCTAGAAGTTTAATTTTTGGTAAGCCCCCACCACAACCAGGCCCTGGAGAGGATGGGTTTGTGTCACCTCAAGGAGCCTCAAAATGAGGAAACTTTATATTTTCTTAATTATTTGTCTTGCAGGTACGGGATGTACCATAGCACCCCATACCAAAACGCCGGTATCTATTTATGACTTTGGAATAGAACAAGATTCAAGTGCACATAGCATTCCCACCCAGCAACAGGAGTTATGGTCAAGCTTGCTAATTTCTGAAGCAAAATCTCCTATATGGCTAAACAGTCAAGCAATCCAATATCGTTTAGCATATCTTGATCCTA